>NZ_JAFMOZ010000115.1:0-63024 GCF_019049615.1 Rahnella sp. BCC 1045
CCTGGTCATAGGCATCTTCGAAATACCCCATGTGCCCGATTGCAGCACCGGCTTTGATGGGTAAAGGCGTATTCAGATTAACAACCTGATCGAACTTCATGGCATCGAGAACGGGCATTGGCTGCTCTAGTGGCTTCCACCATGCAGGTAATGCTACTTCTACAGGTTTGAGGTTTGACGATCCATGATCAGCAAGCACCCACAGCTGACTGCCTGCACTGGCATCCCAGTCCATACCCGTCACATCATCTTCCAGCGTGACCTGAGCATAATCACGCTTATTAAACGACCGTGTCGTTTTTCCATCCCAAATGACGCGGGTACCTTTAGGAAGAACGCCCGCACAGATTTCGTGAGATTCGTCTAAATAAGCCCTGAGCCCACTTTTCTCATTGATGAGAAAACGCGACGTGTTTGCTGACTGATATGCAGTCCAGGGGGCTAAATGCATATAGAGCGTGTAGAACGTCAGCTGGCTGGATTCGGTTTCTCCGGGCATCACTTTATGTTTGATCAACACAAATGACCCCGAGTAGCTAAGGGGACCAGTAAACCATGGGGCCTTCAGATAATCTTTGCAGATGCGATAAGCGACAACCTCTCCATCAGCCATACATATGAGCGCCTGTTCGCCGCGACCTTTAATACCCGTCCCCGGTTCATCGACATCATTACCCCGTAACGCACACCACGGCGTCGTCGCGCTGGAGATATGGATGCCACCGTGAAACAAGCTTGAGCGGCTGATGAGCCACTGACCCGAATGTTCGCCTCTCAGATGATTAAGAATGTCCTCGGCATGACTAAATGACGTTCCTTGTGCACTTTTAGGGATCGGAAATTTGATATTTGGAATGATTGACATAGCGAGTCCCTGCTATCAGCTTGAAAATGTTGTTCTGAATCCCGGTTTAGTTTCTTTAAGTTCTGACTTGTCGAAACTGAGTTTGTCGCTGCTCAGTGAGGCTCCGCCAATTTTTACCGTGTACGGCTGGCACTTCACGGTGAAGTCACCGGCACCGCCGTGTTCTATCTTATTAGGGGCAAGCGTCAGATAGGAACCACCGCCATTAAGGGTGATTTTCTTGGGTGATGTAATGATGATCTCGTCATCTGTACTGGTGATCGTCAGGCCTTGTTTGGCAATCAATTCCATTGCATCGTTTTGTGCCTGAATAACCACCTTGCCCTGATTCGCGATAAGCTTTATGCCCATCTTTTGTACAAAGGCGCTAAAAGCCTGTCCGGCACTGATACAGAGATTTTTAATGGCCCCGATATCTGCATTCTTGCCAGCATTGACCATCAGGTTTTGTGTTGCAGACAACTGAGTATGTTCTCCGCTTGTCAATGCTATGCCCTGTGGAGCACTCAGTAAAATAGCCGAACCTTGTAGCTGATTAAGCCGTGATTTAACAAAATCCAGTTGCGTATGAATATCGCTGGCAAGAGCCGTGGCCTGAACAGCTGCGTCGTTGAGCGCCTGCATTTCACTGTTGGCTTGGTTTATGTGGGAAATCGCCGGTTCCATATCGAGAACCTTTCCCTGTGCTTTTCCCTGCTCATCTGCCGTGATAAAGAGGCCTTTTCCGGCACGGATTGCCCCCCAGTCATCGGACCGGAGTTCAAATCCTTCGCCACGCTTATTTCTGGCACTATCGACAACATGGCCAAGGCTTAGCTGAGATTTTCCATACTCGGTGGCGAGCTTGATGTGTTCTTTGCTTCTTTCGTCATCTAGGCGCAACTTATTATTAGCCGGGGTGCGCAGAACATTACGCTTATTGTTTTCCTGAGTGACGTGGTCGACATGCGCTGAGTCATGCATGGCATAGGCAATGTATGGCCGGTCAACATGACCTTCATCAAACGCAATGCCGACTTCGCAACCTTCAATAAGCGGAAAGTGGAAGCCATAAACATCGCCACTATAGGGTTTTGCCAACCTCACCCACAGGCTTTCGTATCCGGTCTTCCAGTCGTCAAGGTCAAAATCAAATTTTACGCGGTAACGTCCAAACTCATCGAGGTGGGCATAAACGTCATCCGGGGTTACGCTCGTTACCCGGGCAGATAGAGTCCCTGAGATCCGTGGCCTTGGTTTCAGGGCAGGCCTGAATCCCACATTTTCGCTATAAGGAATGCCGCTGAAAGCAACGGCCAAGCTGCCTTTGCGGGAACCAGAGCTCGAAATGCTGGTTAATAAAATGCCATCGGCAAATGCAGCCGGGATGTCACCCTCGATTTCAAGCATCTGACCTGTTCTAAGTGCGACAGATGATGAACAGCCATGCAGGGAATTTTGCTTATTCAGTTCTCGTTCATGGGCAAGACGGGCATAGAATGCGCCGCTGTCTATTTCTGGTGAAGAGCCTGCGACACCAGATTTAAGGTAGTTGTCGGCATATTTGTATTGATCACCGTTCGTGATGTCACCCTCAGTGTGGATACTGGCGGTAGTTATCAGTGAATTATTGGCATCACGGTAGTTATAATCTTTTGTTTTCGTGGATGCAGATACGACCTGATGCGCGGTGCTTAACTGCCAGACGCATTCAACGGAGTTATCACTCAGGCCCGATTCAGGACGGACGGGAAGATGCGTATTAAACTCGTAAAATTGTTGGTCATCGCCAAAAAAAAGAACTTCTCGGTCGAGCTCGTCATTCATATCAAAACGGAGCCAAATCCCCTCTTCAGACAGTAAGCTCTGAATGAAGTCAAAATCAGTCTGGCCCCACTGGGTCACGAGCTCACGTTTCGGGTATTTGCCCTTCAGGTTAAAAGAGTATTCCCAACCTTCATAGCCATGCAGATATAGGACTTTCTCAATCACTTCAGGTATAGATTGCCCCTGATAAATTGCGCTTCGTCGTGAGTTTCTTAAAAGACTTAGATGAGGTTCAAGTGTTACAGCGTAATGTGACTCGTCCGCAGATGTTGAGAGATGTGCGAATTGAGTAATTACGCCATGTTGAGTGCGATGGATCTGAGGAGGAATGGGAACGAGAGAGTTTGGGAAAATAGGCGTTTTAAAAATAAAAGACGCATCTTTTAATAAAAGCGAATCTGGTGAGAGGGATTTATCAGAACAGGTGAATTCGATTTTATAGCAGTAGCCTTCGTTCAACATGTCAGTTGCTTCGAATTTGAAAATATCAAGCAACTGCGCCACCCCTTCTACAGAAAGAGCGTATCTGTTAATCGTTCCAAGTAAAGAGGCCTGTAAATCCATAGAATCAGCCATATTATCATTCCATTATAGCTACCGCACGTCCCGGACGATGTCAGGCACGAAAGTGAGCTCAGGGTGACAAAGCGATGGATGTAAAGAAGGGGCGAAATATGACGTGATGCAGAGGAATGACAGCAAATCCATTTCGCTTACTGGAAAACCCTTTCCATTCAATGCCACCTACAAATTGATTAGTCTGATGAATAATTGAGATATATTCTGTAGTTGAATAGAACGTTCATCATCAAGATGATGTTATAACAATATGCAGGGAAACGATCAACGGAATAATCAAGGCGCGAATGAGTTAAAATATAGGAATATCCACAATCAATTGCGATAAAATTCCTAAAAATAACCTGTAAAGTTTATGTGGTGGGGTTGATGTCAGTATTTTAGCGGAAGTTATTAGTAGAGTCAGAACTTATATTGAACATGTTGCGTCGGTGAATAGCCTTTCAAGGACATATTCTTATTTTCATGGTTATAAAACTATTGCCATAGTGTGGTATAAACCTTCGATTCGGTCATAAATGAGAAAATATATTAGCGCCGACTGCCACTAACGCGTCAGCCAGTCGGCAAGTATTTTCTGACTGCTTTTTTGGGTATTACTGCTCGTTAACCAGGGCGCGTCACACCTTTACTCGTAATTCTCGCCATACAGCCCGATCAGGCGGCGGACAACGCCGTTGGTCCAGCCGAAACCGTCCTGAAGCGGATATTCGCCGCCGCCCCCTTCGCGCGCGGCGCTGCCGGAAATGTGGTATTTCTCAATCAGCTTGTGATGTTTCTGATAAAACTGATTCACCGTTCGCAGCCAGCTGCGGGCGATTTCGTCGCCCAGCGCGTCATTGCCGTACAGCTTGAAGCCCTGGATCGCCATCCATTGCAGCGGTGCCCAGCCGTTCGGTTTGTCCCATTGTTCGCCGGTTTCAAACTCCGTGGCCAGCAAACCGCCGGAGGTCAGCAGCCGTTCGCGCACCATGGCGGCGACCCTTTCGGCCTGTCCGTGCGTCGCGAGCCCGACAAACAGCGGCACCACGCTGGCGGCAGAAAACAGCGCCAGTTGCTGACGATGCCAGTCGTAATCGCGGAAGCATCCGTCTTCGTCATCCCACAGATAGCGGGTAATGGCGTCGCGGCGGATCTCCGCTTTCTGCCGGAACAGCGCCTGCGTCTCCCGGTTGCCTTTCAGGCCGGAGATATTCGAAATTGCGTTTTCCAGTTTGTAGAGGAACGCGTTCAGGTCGACCGGAATGAATTGTGTGGTGCGGATACTCGCCAGTCTGTCCGGATCGCGCAGCCAGCGTGAGGAATAATCCCAGCCGGACGCCGCACCGGCGCGCAGATCACGGTAAACTTCATTAGCCGGGCGGCTGGAATGTTTCGCCGTCTCCACGTCTTCGCGCCACGATTCATCACGCGGCGTATCCCTGTCGTCCCAGTAGCGGTTCAGCAGCGTGCCGTCTGGCAGGCAAACCACGTGACGGTATGCCTGATTGGGCATCAGTGATTCCGCGCCGTCCATCCAGAATTCGTACTCTTTCAGCAGATGATCCAGATAACGCCGCGCACCGCGCACGCCGTCCTCCTCGAACAGTTCGACCATCAGGGCAAACACCGGCGGCTGTGAGCGGCTGAGATAATACGTCCTGTTGCCGTTGGGAATATGCCCGTACATCTCAATCATCCAGGCGAAGTTGTCTGCCATGGTGCGCAGCAAATCATTGCGGCCGCTTTCTGCCAGCCCCAGCATGGTGAAGTAAGAATCCCAGTAATAGGTTTCGCTGAAACGCCCGCCCGGCACGATATACGCCTGCGGCAGCGGCAACAGCGATGACCACGGCACATGGTCTTCCGGCTGGCGCGTCAGCACCGGCCAGAGTTTATCGATGTGCTCTTTCAGGGAGTCGCCCGGATCGCTGACGTATTCATCGCCGTGATGTGCCGGTAGCGAAAAGTGCGCATCAACAAAGCGTTGCAGATTAAAACCGGGATGATTTTTTATCCGGCGGTAGCGCAGCAGAATGTCCAGCGGATCCATTTTCGGCGGGCAGTCCGGGAAGGTTTTGCTGTCTTCAAACAGGTGCGAAGACTGCACGGCGGTAAACAGTTCCATGTAGCGATCCGCCGGGGTCAAAGCATCAGATGGCGGCAGGCCTTCGATCATTTCCGGTTCCGGTTCGGCATCCATCATCCGGTCCAGGATCAGCTCAATCGGTTCCAGGTCAGGGAATTCGTTGGTCTGTAATTTAGCGTTTTGCATATGCGACAAGCCTCTGCATTGCGTTAAAAATGACACAGCCCTTATTCAGGGCTGTGTTTAGAGAAGTTTTTCTCAGGCGACGGCGTTGTGCGCAACGTCGTGGGGAGAAATGGCCAGCAAATCCTGCAAATAGCTTTCACCCCAGTGCGTAATATCGTTTTTACGCAGTACTTCCATCATGTCGTTGTAGCGTTCACGGCGCTCTTCCAGCGGCATTGTCAGCGCCTTATCGAGCGCGGCGGCCACGTCATCACGGTCATACGGGTTGACAATCAGTGCCGCCGTCAGTTCATTCGCCGCACCGGCAAACTGCGACAACACCAGCACGCCGGGGTCTTGCGGATCCTGCGCCGCGACATACTCTTTCGCCACCAGATTCATGCCGTCGCGCAATGGTGTGACCAGCCCGACGTCGGTCAGGCGGAACAGTTTCATCAGCAAACTGCGCTGGAAATGCTGATTGAGATAGAACAGCGGCGTCTGGTTCAGGCTGCCGTATTTCCCGTTGATGCGTCCGACTTCGGTTTCAAGCTGATGACGCAAATCCTGATACGCCTGCACATCGCCGCGCGACGTCGGTGCTATTTGGGAATACCGCACTTTGCCGCGATGCTGAGGGAATTTCTCCAGCAGTGCCTCGAACGCCAGAAAACGCTCTGGCAGCCCCTTGGTGTAATCCAGACGTTCGCAGGAAATAATGTTTTTCGCCTCGCGCAGCTCGCGTTCCATTGCGGCCATTTTCGGCGGCAGCGGCCCTTCCGCCATTTTGCGGATGCTGTCTGGCGCAATGCTGATCGGATAAACCCCGGTCTGGAAGGTGTTGCCGAACGCCTGATGCAGACAGGTATCGGACGGCTGCAAAGTCGTCAGTTCGCCGAGATTATCCAGAAACGCCTGGCGGTCGCCTTCGGTCTGGAAGCCCAGCAAATCGAAATGCGACATCATCTCCAGCAGTTCGTTATGCGTCGGCACGGCATTAAAAATTTCGGGTGTAGGGAACGGAATATGCAGGAAAAAGCCGATGCGGTTTTTTACGCCAAGTTTGCGCAGCGCGGCGGCAAAAGGAAGCAAATGGTAGTCATGGATCCACAGAATATCGTCGGGTTTTATCAGTGGCTGCAATCTTCTCGCCAGCAGATCATTGACGCGGCAGTAGCCTTCCCAGGCTTCACGCTGGAAATCCACCAGGTCGATGCGGTAATGAAGCGCTGGCCAGAGTACGGCATTCGAAAACTGGCAGTAATACAGATCATAATCGTTTTGATTGAGCGGAACCGAGGCGTAGGTGATGCCATCCTCTTCCACCAGACTGAGATCATCTTCCTCTTCGCCGGAGATTTCACTGATTTCTCCGTTCCAGCCAAACCACAGCCCGGACGTGTTTTTCAGCGCATCCATAATACCGACGGCAAGCCCACCCGCGGATTTCGACCCGTCAGGAATAGCAATACGGTTAGATACGACAACCAGGCGGCTCATAGTGTTGTCTCCTTATTATTAGTGATGGTTAAGTGACGTTGTAACGCTTCCAGCCACTGATACACATCGCTGACGCGTCCCAGACGGTAGCGTGCATGGCTGGAACCCTCTCCGACTTTCACGGAAATACCCTTCATGGCATTGACGACCTGGAAGCCCTTTTCATCGGTCAGGTCATCGCCAACAAACACCGGAATACGCCCGGCGAACGGCACCTGCTGCATAAACGTCGTGATTGCGGAGCCTTTATCGTTGCCGCGCGGCTTAATTTCCGCCACGCATTTTCCGCGCTGAAGCATCAGGTCGGGATACGCAGCGACTGCCGATTCGGCCAGTTGCAGAACCTGCTGCTGAAAAGCCGGTGCCTGACGATAATGCAGGGCAAACGCCATGCCTTTGGCTTCAAGAAGCGTTCCCGGCATTTCGGCCATTCCCTTTTCAAGCTGCTTTTGCAAGGCAAGCGCCACATCCTCAGGCAACGTCACGCGGTGCAGATTCCCTGCGGCGTCGCGCAGTTCGGCGCCATGCACGCCCGCAGCCGGTAACCGGAGCGGCGCGGAAAGCTGGTCAAGCTGTTCAACCGGACGCCCGGAGATCAGCGCCAGTGCGCCTGAAGTGGCCGCAGCCAGCGTTTTCAGGTTATCGCGAACGGAAGCGGGAATGGAGACGTCGTCCGGCTCGGCGCAGATTTCGGCGAGCGTGCCGTCAACATCAAAAAAGAAAGCATATTTCCCGCCACTGAGGGCGGGGATCGGGGGCGTCTCTGTGGTGGCATCCTTCAGTTCTGTGGTCAATTTTATTCTCCTGTATACGTAGCCGGTTGCGCTGAATCGTTGTCACTGTTAACAGAAACAGCGCGGCGCAACCTCTCTACAATTGAATAAATATAACCTCTTATAAAGCATTTGCCGGGACTATCAGAATAATCCAGAAACCGGTTTCCCGAACATTGGGAAAAAATTGCGCGCCTGCTCCGGTGTTTTTGACGTTACAGATACTGTTCAATTTCAATCACTTTAATTCCTTTGCTTTTCGCCAGCCCGATGCAATCGGCGGTATCCTCTCCGCCAGAAAATGCCAGCATAATATCCGGGCGGCTGTCTTCTAACATGAAAATATTCCGGCGGATTTCTGCATATTTACCGTGCGCCGCCCAGTTGGCGGGATAGCGCACGATATGAACGCCCGCATCCCGCGCCCAGCGCTCGATTGCGCCGCCGGAGGACTGATGCCCGCCGTGGATCAGTACATGGATATTTTGCGATTGCGAATATAAATCCAGCACCCGCGTCAGTGTACTGATACCCGCATAAAACCGGCCTGAACAAATAAGCACTCTCATAAAACTTTCCTGTTGTTTTTATTATGGGATTTACACGTCTGCGTTATTTTCAACCCTGGCCCGTAATTCATCTCCGCGCCGGTCAATAACCGGATAAGCCACGGCGGCAATATGATGATGTACGCGCCGGTAATCGCGTAACACACGCTGGAAAATATCGCCGGATTCCGCCCACGCATTTTTATCATCGCGCAGCTTTTTAAAATGCTCACGGCTGGCGGTGGCTTCAATCTGGCGAATCACCTCTTTTCGCGCCACCAGCTGATGCGCGGCGCCGTGGTCTTCGCCCAGAAATGCGGTCACGGCCAGACGCTGGCTGGTGAGGATTTCCGTATGCAGCAGCGCAATATTGTTGCGCTCAAACTCACTGAACGTCTCGCCGCGCCGCGTCCTGCGGGCAGCCAGTTCCGCCAGGCTGCTGGAGAGAATGTCACCCGCATGTTCGACGTTAATCACAAACATTAAAATTTCCTGAGCACGGTCGGCATCGGCGTCGCTCAGCCCGTCGTGCGCCAGATCGGCCAGATACGCCCGGATCGCCGCACTCAGCATATCCAGAGAGTGATCCAGCTGACGTATTTCCGTGCGGCTGCCCTTCTCCGGGGTCTGAAACAGCACCTGCAACCGGTCGAGCATTATGTTGAGCATGTCGGCTGCGCGCAGGGATTCACGCACGGAATTGGATAAACCGATGTACGCGATATCCAGCCCGGTTGCGTCGAGGTACACGGGCATACCCGGATCACCGGCACGCGCCTCTTCCGGGAAAAGCCGCTCAAGCAGGCGGGCGACCGGCGCGGTCAGGCCGATAAATACCAGCGCCAGCACGGCGCTGAACGCGGTATGAAACCACACCACCAGCTGCGGCAGGGTCAGCGCTAAGTGGTCTGCAAGGCGTGCCAGCAGAGGCATTAGGGCCAGTGCTGCCACGCAACCGGCGCAGCGGATCAGCAGATTGCCCACGGGCAGACGGCGGGCGACAGCTTTGCCGGCATTCAGCACCGGCGGCAGCGCACCACCGATGTTCGCGCCGAGCACCAACACCATGGCGGTTACCGGCGTCATGACGCCCGTCGCTGCCAGAGAGGCGATCAGCAAAATCACCGCCACGCTCGAATGGCAAACTAACGTGAGGATCACCGCCACGGACAGCGCGATCAGCGTATCGCCCTGTAACCCGGACATCACGGCGCGGAATACCGGCGTGGATTCGATGTGTCCGAGCGTTGCGCCCAGCAGGCTCAGCGCCAGCAGCATCAGCCCGAGGCCAATCATCGCGCAACCGGCGCTTTCAAAGCCGGTATGGTCGCGCATTTTAAAGACGATAAATCCGCTCAGCATCAGCAACGGCACCGCGATCGCGGTGTTGAAACTCATCAGCTGAACCACCAGCGTCGAACCGACGTTGGCACCGAGCATCACGGCCAGTGCAGGCGCGAGGCTCAGCGTTCCGGCGGCGGTAAACGAGGTGGCCATCAGGCTGACCGCGGTGCTGCTTTGCAACAGGCAGGTAATGCCCGCGCCGGACAGCAACGCCATCCCGCGATGTTTAAGATGACGCCCCATCCAGTGGCGTAACGGTGTCCCGAATCCGCGTTGCAGCGCGGAGGAAATCATGTGGGAACCCCACAGCAGCAGGGCAATTGCGCCTGCCATGTTGATCAGTAAGGTGGTGCCAGATTGGGTTGTTGCAAACATAATCGCTCCCCTTTTTCAGGGTTGTCATTGTGAAGCGTGGTGCTATTTTCAGTCTTAAAACGGTGCCGCAAAACGCTGCGGCACCGGTCAGGTTTTAATGAAAAATCAGGACATCAGAACCACTGTTTAAAACGACGGATGTAGAACGTTTTCATGCCCTGTGCGACGCAGCAGTAGGCCAGCAGCGTACCGGCCAGCCACGGGAAGTATTGCCACGGCAGCGCCTGTAACCCGACGATCGGCCCCAGCGGAGAGAACGGCACGTAGATACCCACGGCCATCACCAGCCCGGTCATCAGCATCACCGGCCACGCCGCCGTGCTCTGGATGAACGGGATTTTCTGGGTACGCAGCATATGCACCACCAGCGTCTGGGACAGCAGCCCTTCCACAAACCAGCCGGACTGGAACAGCGTGTGCATATGTTCACTGTTGGCGCTGAACACGTACCACATCAGGGCAAACGTCGTCATGTCGAAAATGGACGATGTCGGGCCAATCCACACCATGAAACGGCCAATGTTTTTGGCATCCCATTTACGCGGTTTTTTCAGGAACTCCTTGTCAATTTTGTCCCAGGGCAGCGCCAGCTGGGAGATGTCGTACATCAGGTTTTGCAGCAACAGCTGAATCGCCAGCATTGGCAGGAACGGGATAAACGCACTGGCAACCAGGACGGAAAACACGTTGCCGAAGTTGGAACTGGCGGTCATGTTCAGGTATTTCATGATATTCCCGAACGTCTCGCGCCCTTTCAGCACGCCCTCTTCCAGCACCATCAGGCTTTTTTCCAGCAGGATAATATCGGCAGATTCTTTGGCAATATCCGTACCGCTGTCGACGGAAATCCCGACGTCCGCATCACGCAATGCCGGTGCATCGTTGATACCGTCACCGAGGAATCCGACCGTGTGGCCGTTGGCCTGCAACGCTTTCAGCACCCGCGATTTTTGCAGCGGCGTCAGTTTTGCAAACACCGTGCGCTCTTCCACCAGCTCACGAAGCGTGGCGTCATCGAGGCGTTCAATCTGCGGCCCGAGCAGCGGTTCACCCGGTTCTAATCCCACCTGATGACAGATGCGGCTGGTCACGACGGCGTTATCACCGGTCAGCACTTTTACGCCCACACCGATATCACTCAGGGCCGAAATGGCCGGGCCGGCAGATTCTTTCGGCGGATCAAGGAAGGTCAGGAACCCTTGCAGGATCAGGTCGTGCTCATCGGTTGTGCCGTACTGTTTTTTCGCCTCACTTTTGCGGATGTCGCGGGTCGCCACCACCAGCACGCGGAACCCTTCCTGGTTGTAGTCATTCGCCAGCGCCAGCAGTGCCTCACGGCGTGCCGGAGTCAGTTCCACCACCGCGCCGTTTTCCTGCATGTGGGTGGAAATACTCAGCATCTCTTCTACCGCACCTTTACAGATCAGCAGATGATTTTCCTTCGCATCCTTCACCACAATCGACAGACGGCGGCGGACGAAATCGAACGGCATTTCATCCACTTTGCTGTAACCCTGAGGCCTCGTGAATGGTGAAACACCATTCTCGGAGAAGTGCAGAACCGCCTGGTCCATCAGGTTTTTGATGCCGCTCTGGTGATAACTGTTCAGCCACGCCAGCGCCAGCACGGATTCGTCTTTTGCTCCTTTTGTGTCGATGTGGTGCTCAAGAATGATTTTGTCCTGCGTCAGCGTGCCGGTTTTATCGGTACACAGAATGTCCATCGCGCCGAGGTTCTGAATGGCGTTCAGACGTTTGACGACCACTTTGCGTTTTGCCATCGCCATCGCGCCCTTCGCCAGATTGGCGCTGACGATCATTGGCAGCATTTCCGGCGTCAGCCCGACGGCGACCGCGACGGCAAACAGCAGCGCGTCCCACCATTCGCCTTTCATGATACCGTTGATCAGGAAGACCACCGGTACCATCACCAGCATGAAGCGGATCAGTAGCCCGCTGACGCTGTTCACGCCGCGATCAAACGCCGTCTGCACGCGGGTGCCGACAATGGCTTTCGCCAGCGAGCCAAAATACGTTCTTGCCCCGGTCGCCACGACAACGGCCTGCGCCGTGCCGCTGACTACGTTGGTGCCCATGAAACAAATGTTGGGAATATCCAGCAGGTTTTCATTTTCCGCACTCACGTCGCTGGCCGATTTTTGCGCCACGTCGCCCAGCGTGTCGTACTTTTCAACCGGCAACGCTTCACCGGTCAGCACGGCCTGGCTGATGAACAGATCCCGCGATTCAATCAGACGGACATCCGCCGGGATCATATCGCCCGCATAAAGCTGCACGATGTCGCCGACGACCAGTTCGCGCATCGGGATTTCACGCAGCGAACCGGCTTTTCCCATGCGGTCACGGCGCAGCACCGTGGCCGTGGTTCTGACCATGGCTTTCAGCGCTTCAGCCGATTTCGCCGAGCGATATTCCTGCCAGAAACGGACAAGCCCGCTCAGCACCACCATCGTGCCGATGATGTAAACCCCGGTAAGATCGGTTTCTTCTCCGGCGCGCAGCGGGAACCAGAAATCGGTGAAGAAGCTGATGACGGCCAGCACAGCTAACACATAGATGAACGGGTTGTTAAAGGCTTTCACCATCTGAATCAGCGCGTGAGGCGGCTTGTCGTGGGCGACTTCGTTGTAACCTTCTTTCTCCAGACGTGTGGCGGCACTGGCTTCCGTCAGGCCGTCGCGTGTGGCGTTAACATTAATCAGCGTAACCGCGACGCCGTTTTTCGCTTCCTGCGCGGCACGCATGGAGAGCGTCTGTTGTTTCTTTTTTTCTTGTGTGGTGTTGTTTTGTACAGTCATGGTGGTGCTCCTGTCGCGCAACAATAGGGGCGTAATATCTGTAAGCCTTATTTCAGGCCGCAGAATATTGCCCGTATCGTCGAAACGATCGGTATTTTCATTTATTTTATGCAGGGCTGTTCGCTGTTTATTTTAAGATAAACAGAACAAGCCTTATTGTGTGTCTATTATTTCTGCTTCAGGTTTCGCCGGGCGGAATTATTCTCTGAAATAACTTAGTCGAACCCGTTCAACGGAATTAAATCAGCGATATTCCTGCCGGAAAACGATCAGGCAGTAATAAGGACGAGATCCAGCGCGGGATAAACCACGGGCTAAATCAGGCGGGGGAAAACCGACTTTGAGGTTCTTCGCTGTCAGCCATGATGCAACGCTGTTCGAGCTGGCCGGTCACAGGACTGACGCGCCAGGTGGTCACGCGAAGATTCATGTTACTGATTTTAGAAGAAAAAATGGAATGCGAGTCTTTGCCGCGCGCAGACAGAACCCTGTCTCGGGACGGACGGACACGCAGAAGTGATGTCAGGGTTTTGACATCGGGATAAAGGATTGATTTGAAGTTCATAACACACCCCGGGACCGTAAACACTCAGGTTGAGGTGAGGTAACACAAGAGCATCAGGCTCTGGCGAGGCGCACCCAAACGATGAAATGATCACAGTCGATTTCATGTTTAATATTCCGAAGCGCCGGTTCAGCGTCATTCGGGAAGCTACTAGATACAGTGTCCATTAGTCTCTTATGTTAAGTGAGGAAAGGCCGCAACTTCCGGCAGGTGCAATTTACGCATGCTGTATATTATTGTCAACCCGTAAACCGCTATTAAAAGTTTTCGTTTATATTTGGGCGAGGTTACGGCGAAATATAAACGAACATTAACAACCTTATTATTTCGTCGATGGCAGACTTTCTGCCAGCCTGCGGCTGATCGGTTCGAACTCCGGCGTTGCGCGGCGTTTCAGATTGTCTGGTTTATTTTGTTCAATCGCCTGCCAGTATGACCACGGGACTTTGCCTTTACCCAGTTCGTAATCCATCGCGTCCCAGCTGTCTTCGCGAAAACTGTAAAACGCCCAGTGCGCCTGATTTTTATCGAGCACGGAAAGAACGTCATTCAGATACTGGCGGCAATCGTTCAGCATCCTCACGCAACCAAACTCACCGGCGACCATGCGGCTGGCAGAAATGCCCCGCTGTTTAGCCCAGTCGAAAGGTTGCTGAAGATAATCCGCCACGCGTTTTGCATCCCATCTTTCAGGCTTCCCGCTGAAAGGAACGTCGCCCGGATACGTAAAAGGCCGGTCGCGTTTGTGATTGGGTCCGCTGGTGGCTTCATACGGTTCATACATGTGGAAACTGTACAGCACGCGCGCATCTTTGAGCGGCTCCGGCCAGTAACCGAAACTGTCAGCGGCAGCGTACCAGCCGCTGTCCACCATCACCGGTGTGACCGGATCCACCTCGCGAATGGCCTGAATCAGCAGGGTATAAAACGCCGGTAAATCACGCGCGGTACCCTGATGCTGCTGATACCAGCGCTGCATATCGGCCTGTGACGCATGTTCCTTCACCCCGCCATTTTTCTCCGGGGCAGGTTCGTTGATGAGATTATAGGCCGCTACGCCGGGCGTATCTTTCAGCGCCCTGGCAAGGTCACGCCAGAAATCCGCGCTCTGCTGCCAGTATTTTTTATCCTGCCAAAGCCGCCCGTCAAATTTGTTGCCGTTGTTCTGCGACCAGCGCATCCCCGGCAGCGACAGCGGCGTGATCACCACTTTCAGCCCGGCGGCGTGTGCACGTTTGAGCGCAGCTTTCAACGTGTCCAGATCTTCCGGCACCAGCCCCTGATAATGGTCGGCGTCTCCCAGCAGGAAATCACGCTGTGCGGGTTTCCATTTGTCGTAAGACAGGCGCACCCAGCTTGCGCCATAGCCCCGCAACGCCGAAAAATACGCGTCGTCCGGCGGCAGGCGGTTGAAACTGTTGCCGCCATATTCAGGCGTATTCCAGAAAGCGATTTCATCGGCGGCGCGGGCTGGGGTTGAAACCAGGATGCTGAGTAACAAGGCAGCTAAGGACAGTTTTGCAGGTTTAATTTTCAGGGTCATAAATTCCGTTTCATCAGTCAGTTTTTTGATCCGTAGTGACGTCATCATCTACGTGAATGCGACACACTAGCGAAATCATGGCAAAACCGCATGCTCCCTAACCGGAAATTTGAACGGGCGCACGGAGTGAAACGAAAAATGCCGGTCAGCGCAAACTGACCGGCGGCATATTCAGGCATTAATTCGGGTATTTATCAGAATGAATATTGAATCCCTAAACGGAAACGCGTCTGACGTTCATCGGTGGTTTTTCTGACAGAAACATCACCGACCTGAACATACGGTGTCCAGTTTTTATTGATATTGTAAGCGACCTTCAGATCCTGCTCATAATCCCATTTATCATTGTCATATAAAATCTGGTCGCTGTGCTTATAAATATAGTTATATTCAAATCGCCAGTCGGCAAGACGATATCCCAGCCAGATTTCACCGCGGTTGGTTTTACGGTCTTCGGTATTTTCTTTGGTATAACGGGTATATTCGTAACGATAGCGCGCATTAAAGTAAATGCCGCTGTCGAAGGTATATCCGGCAGTTAGAAACGGTTTGTAGATGCTGCTGTCAGAACTGGATTCGAGCGTAAATCCCGGTTGCAGGAAGAATGCTGGCGTCACTTTATACTGATAGCTGATGGTGCTTTCAGTGCCGTTATCCACCAGATTATTAAAGGGTTTGTTCGGATTGTCACCGCCGGATTTCCACTTGGCTTCCAGTGAGAAACCGAAGCCATTGGCGAACCGGTGTGAGACTAACGCCCTGTCTTTATGTTGTTTACTGTCATCGAGCCATTCATGGCGAAGGTCGATCGTCACGGCCTGGCTGCTGGCGCTGGCCAGCAGCAGACCGCAGATCAGCAGTCTGTTATTTTTCATTTTTAAAGTCCCAGAGATATTGAGTTTTTTATTTTATAAGTAATGCTTGTTATTCATTACGCCGCTTTATTTTTGTTTCAAAAAGTCAGCGTAATTAAATCCGCCGTCAGAAAAACGGGTAACCGGATCCGGCAGCCTGAGAGAAATAAACTCTCCCGGCGTAATTTCTTTACTCAGCGTATTCACGCTTTTGTTATTCAGATAAAAATAATTACTCTCATCGATATTACCGCTGACAGAATCGTCATATTTGCCCGGCGTGGTGCGCACCGATATGTTGTCTTTGAATACGCCCTGCTTATCCGCGGTGGTGTACGGCGACGGACGGAACAGGAAATTGAAGCGTTTGTTGTCCACTGCGCGGTTGCCTTCCACGTAAAGCGCGCCGGGGTTGAAGTTGTCGGTGAAGCCGTCCATTCCGTTTTCCACCGCCACGCTGTTCAGCACGCGGTGCGCCACCGGCAGGCCTTCTCCGCCGAGCTTAAATCCGTTACTGCCGTTGTGAACCGACAAGCTGTTTTCGATCGTGACGCTGCCGTTCGGGCCGTCCTCGATTTTATTGAACAGGTCGAATCCGTCATCCACGTTGTCATGTGAATAGCAGTTCACCAGCCGGTTGCCCTCGCCCACGCGCATTTTCACTGCAAAACCGTCGGCATTTTTACGCCCCGGATCCTGATTTCCCCAGGATTCAGAATTGCTGATGAGGTTATGGCTGGCCCACAACGCCCGACCAATGCCGTCCGGCGAAGCCACCCAGATGCCGGTATCGTCGGCATGATGGGCTTTAACGCGGTCAATATGATTATGACTTCCGGCAATATGAAAACTTTTCTGCGTGACGGTAATGCCCTGCACGTTCCAGAAACTGGCCTCGAGTTTTAATCCGTTAAACACCGCATTTTCGCCCAGCGGACGCAGCGTTTTCTGTTTTGCCAGAGTGCCGCTGGCGGTGGCCGGGATCAAACTGGCCGGATAGTCACCGTCCGCCAGCCACAGGGTTCCGCCTGGCGCTAACAGATTCACCGCGCTGGCGAAATCCAGCGGATGCGCCTGCGAACCGTCGTTTTCAGCCGTTCCCTGCGGCGAGACATAAAGTGCATCAGGATTGCTGACCAGCGCCATACGAACCGCAAATTCCTGCGTCAGCGGTTTTCCGTTTTCCGGCGTAAACGTCACTTTCAGTGTGGTGGAAGGCTGCCCTGCGTGGAACGGCACGACAACCACTTTGCCGCCCTGAACGGTTTTCTGCCGTAAAAGCGGTTTATTCGCTTCATCTATCTGCAACTGCCCGTCGCCGTTGGTGCGCAGCTGAAATACGCTGTCGCGGCGCGCGACGACCGGCGAGGACATGAATTCAATGCGCGGTTTCAGTGACGGTGTCACGTAAGCCGCCGAAGGCAAGGAATGCGCTTCGCTGAGTGTCAGCTTAGCGTGACTGACCGTGATCCTGGCATTGCGAGAAGCGAAGAAACCGACGTAATACCCGGTTTTATCGAGCTGTGTGACCCGGTCTGCGCCTTCAACGGATTTTACCGTCCACTGGTCGCTGCCCTGTGGCGCATAGGCGACATCAAAACCGCGGTCTGTTCGCGTCAGCCGCAGTGAGAAATGTGCGGGCGTGGTCAGCGGATGGTATTCCTCGCGCACAATGCCGATCCCGGTATTTCCCCACGGCTGTTTGACGCCCTGCCGTGCAATCAGTACCACGACCGGCGGTTTATCGCCCACTGCCATCACGCTGTTCATCACCATATTTGAGGCTGCCGGTAACTCCTCAATGCCCGGTTTGGTGACGGGCTCGCGCGGTGCGCCGAGAATGTCGCGCACCAGTAATCCCGCACCTTCCTGACCCGCCGGTTTTGCGCCGTTTTCCGGGCCAAACTGATCGAGCGTGATATCGGCTTCCAGCTGGAAATTCGACCCGGCGGGCAGACGCGTATAAAAATAGGTCAGGCCGTCGTGGCTGTTCCCCACTTTTCCGCCGCGACTTTCCAGTGTGAACGGCGTGGTCAGCGGAACACCCGTTTCGGGAACGGGCTTGTTATCCGCCAGACGTACTTCGTTCATGCCGATTTTTTCCGGCAATACGTTGGTGGCGAAATTGACGTCTGTGGACTGACCAAAAGTGATGCTGTGCCAGCGCAGATTTCCCGGTTCAGGCAATGCGGCGGCTACGCTGTGTGCGCTGATCCCGAAGGAGAGCGCGACCACAGCCAGTTTGTATTCCCACATAGATTTTCTCATCCTTAAAAAATACGGGGTTGCTGGCCGGTTATCCCGGCCAGCCGGTGAGTTCAAAATACAGGGTGACGCTGAGATTACGGCTGTTGCGTGGTGCCGGTCAGCGGTTTAGGCACGTCCACACTGACGGCGGGCGTGTTGAAAATTTTGCGGCACACAGCGCTGTTGCCCCAGCATTCCTCATACGGATGGCCGATCAGATCTTCCATGACCGCACGTGCGTCTGGCTTGATATGGCCGATGGCGCCACCCGCTTTGATACGCGCCACTTCGCCGAGCACCACCAGATGCGTTTTACGGTTCAGTTTCATTTGTTTACTGAACACCATCGCCATCAGCGCAAGGCCAATTACGCCAATGCAGAACACCAGCGCAATCGCCATCACCGCGCTTTCGGGCTGGGTATGTGATTTGGACTGGAAGCCGTAGAAGCTCAGGATGGCGCCCATCACAAACACAATCACCGAGCGCATCAGCTTGCCGGAGAAGGTCATCGCACCCGCGTAGATCCCTTCGCGACGACGGCCGGTAAAGGCTTCATCCACATCGGCCAGGAAGGTGTATACCGTCCACGGAATGTAGTAAACGCCGCCGGTGCCGATACCGAAAATCACGGTAATGGTCAGCATCGCCACGGTCGCGTACTGCTGCGGCAGGTGCAGGAAATGCAGCAGGCTGTAGCAAAGGACGGAGAACACCACAATTCCCAGCGCCAGAATATAAGGCTTGCTGAAACCGTGTTTCACACAGATACCGATGAAAATCGCGGTAGAGAACAGTTGCAGTATAGAGTTCAGGCTGCTCAGCCCGGCGACCATGGACGGGTCATATTGCAGCACGAAAATGATGAAGTAGGTAAAGACCGACGCGAACAGCCATTCCGCACCAAATCCGCACAGATACATGCCCAGATGTTTACGGAATACGCGCAGGTGGAACGTCGATTTCATATCACGCACCAGCGTCAGCATGGTTTTGCCGAGGCTCATTTTGGTGTCGTCAACCGGCGTAGTCTCTTCCACCGGGCGTTCCCAGGAAGACAAATACAGCAGGCCGATGGCAACGAACAGGATCACCCCATACGTCAGCGCCGTGAAGAAGAATGGCTGCGCGGAGTCTTTGCCGTAAATCAGGATGAACTGGCCGGGAATGAAAGCCGCAAGGAAGTTTGCCACTTTACCGAAAATCGCCTTGTAGCCGGTCAGTTTCGAACGGGCTGAAAAGTCGGTGGTCATTTCAGTGGCGAGCGTTTCATAAGGCACCATGACCGAGGTATAAATCAGCTCGAACAGCACGTACGTAGACAGGTAATACCAGAATCCGAAGCCTTCGACCCACAGGAGCGGATAGAACATCATCAGCGGTACGCCGAGCAAAATGAAGAAACGGCGGCGGCCAAAGCGTTTGCCGAGGCGCGTTTTACCAAAGTTATCCGAGAGGTAACCCATCAGCGGGTTACTGATGGCGTCAATAATGCTGGCAACCGAGAAGATGGCTGAAGCCTGAAGCAGCGTCAGGCCGCAAAAGGTGGTGTAGAAATAAAGCAGCCAGATCCCGGCAATCGCCAGTGCCCCGCTGCCCAGCAGATTTCCACCGCCATACGCCAGCTGATGTTTAAATAAAATGGGTTTTTCTGTGTTCATGTGTCGTTCCGCCAGAGAGTTTATAAATATGAACCGCTGTTTCGTTTTTATAGAGATAGCGTTTTATATAGGCGGAATGAATGAATTGATGTGAATCAGTTCACATTTGAAAGCGCGGCGGGTGATTTGTCAGGCAATTTTGCGATACGTGTAACATTCCCGTCCATCAAAACATCACAATTCACGAGAACGTTCATTTTGCATTAGTTTGGAGTGGAATGGTTTGCTGACTATTATTAATTAAAATCAGGACGTTATCTGGGGAAAAATCTGAGGATTTCTTTTCACCTTAAAGTGAAAGGTCATGCATGAAAGGAATAAAACAGGCCAGTCCCTGGCCATATTGCCTGCTACAGCGGGTCATTCTGATTCATAAATCGCCCGGAAAATCAGGCTTTCAGCAGTGACGCTGTGCTTTCACCGAGTTCATCCAGCAAGGTATAGCGTTTACGGTATTCGGAACGTTTTTTGCTCGGGAGTTCTTCCATGGTTTTGCGGGGCAGTTCGAGCGGAACGTCATATAACGCGGATGAATACACCGTCGCGCTGATGGAATCCCAGAATTCGTTATAGCTGGCGACAAACACATTTTTCTTCCGGTGACGATAACGCAGGCTGCGGAAAACATGTCCGGTATCGCTGACGGCAAGAATGCGTTTCACACCGGTAATTTCTGCAATGCGTTGCAGGCTTTCGAGTAACAGACGTTTTGGAAACAGTCCGTAGCAGGATTTGGTCGCCTGTTTAATCACTTCATGCGGCGTTGAACGGTGCGCGCCCTGGAAACCGCCTACCACGATCGTCGGCCCTTCCGGGCGTTGCACCACACTGAACGTCAGTGCCGCAAGGCGGGTTTCATTCATGTACAGGAACATGTTGGCTTCACCTTCACGTTCTGATTTGCCGATGGAACCCAGCACAACACGGAAACTTTCGCCGTCTTTGCCTGTAAATTGCGTGACGGTGTAACCGCCAACGCTCAGCAAAGCATTTTTTAGCGTCGTATTGCTGAGGGTTTTAACAAATTCGTAGTGATCGACCAGCGCATCCGCACGCCCGGCGGACGGCAAACCGAGATACAGATAGGGCTTGTGAATTTTGTTGGGCAATTTTGTCTGTACGCTCAGCGCTTCCTGCCAGACCGGCTCTGCGGCCATCTTGTCGAGCACCTTCAATGTATCCAGCGGGTGCAACAAGGTTCGTACGGCGTATTTCACGCGAAACATGCGGTTTTTCCACAACGCATCCGGGGTACGCGCGCCACTCAGAAGATCCATAAACAGACTGAATCCACTGGTTTTTTTAATGTTTTTTCCAGCGGAGTAACTTCCACTGAGGGATTCTGTTTCGTTAAGGGGTGAGTGTTCCATGATTGATTTCCGGTGCCTGAAATAATCACGGTATCACCTGATTTTTAAACAATTTTACAACGTGGATTTAAAGAAGACTGGGGGTTTGGGAATATGTGCTGACCGTTTAGCTGCGGTTTACTTTACGCTTTCTTTACACAGCAACCCGCTTTTTCTGCACATTCATCGGTTAGGAAACATGACGCGATTAATCCGTCAGTTCAGCCGGTCAGTGCTGTGGACGTTTCCCCACTCGCACATCATGTCTAAAACCGGGATCAGCGACTGGCCTCTTTCAGAAAGGCTGTATTCCACTTTGGGCGGAATTTGTGGATATTCCTTTCTGATGATCAAACCGTCGCTCTCCATCTCTTTCAGTGTGAGGCTGAGCGTTCTGAATGAGATTCTGCCCAGACGGCGTTTTAGCTCATTGAAACGCACCACAGGCGTAGCCCCGGTCAGCGAGTAAAGGATGATCATTTTATATTTCCCGCTGACCAGCGAAAGCGTGTAAGCGAACCCTGTTTCTTCCTGAAGCTCGCAGGAAATAGCGACCGCTTCTTCATTCATTACGCTATCCTTTTGTATAGTACCTATCATAAGTGACAGTATTGTACTTTAAATTAAAGCTCCCTATGATGCAAACATCAAGCAGACGCTGAAATACTTCATCGAATAAAGGGAGATATTATTTGAAAACGCTCATTGTGGTTATTCATCCAAATCTGAATGAATCTGTTATCAATAAACGATGGTTCCAGGAATTAACGCAATACCCCGATCTCTATACAGTCCATAATCTTTATCAGGCTTATCCTGACGGGATTATTGATGTCCAAAAAGAACAGCAGTTAATTGAGCAGCACGGCAGTCTTGTTCTGCAATTTCCGCTGTACTGGTTTAACAGCCCGCCGCTGCTGAAACAATGGCTCGATGAAGTCTTCACCTATGGCTGGGCGTACGGGTCCACCAGTGGGCACAAGCTCAGAAACCGTAAGTTTTCTCTGGCCGTGAGCGCCGGTATTAAGGAAGAGGATTTTGCGCCTGAAGGACGTTATCAGCATTCGTTAAAAGAAATACTTTTGCCTTTCGAAATGACGGCCAGATATGTGGAGGCAAATTATCATCCCTTCTATGCTTTTTACGGCGCAGAGTATGAAGTATCGCCAGAGGAATTAGAAAATAGCGCAAAAGGTTATCGTGATTATCTTCAGTCTTTAGCATCAGTTTTATAAATTTAACCCGGCAAATGCCGGGTTTTTATTTGCGGAATATTAAGACGCCGCCGTGCGACTTATTATCCATAAATTAAAAGTTTTCCACAAATTCAAATGCCAGACGCAGCTGTTCTGCATTCGGATTTCCCGGCAACAGATGAATAGATTCTCCAGCCTGCAAGGTGCGTTCAAGCAGCCGTGAGATCTGTGCTTCGTCAAGAATATCCACCTGCAACTGCGCCAGACTGACAGGCAGGTCCAGCACGCGGTACAGCGCCGTCAGCTGTTGTACGACTTCCGGCTGATTGAGCAGCGCGCTCTGCACCAGGATGCCGTAAGCCACTTTGGTACCGTGCAGGAAAGCGTCAGTCTGTGGCAGCGCCGTCAGGCCGTTATGCACTGAATGCGCGGCAGCAATGCGGGTATATCTGTCACCTAATCCCCCAACCAGCCCGCCACCGGCAATGATTGCGTCCAGTACGTTGAGGAAGGATTGCGTCAGCTGATTGTCGTCCTGCGCTTGCAAAGCCGCTTCACTTTCGTTGAGCAGTACGTCACGGATCGTCAGCGCTGTGTTCAGGCCGAGCCGCACCGTTAAAGGCAGAATTTCCGGTTGCGGGCTGAGCACCACCGCTTCATACCATTTCGCCAGCGTATCGCCGATACCGGCCAGCAGATATTCTTTTGGCGCACGCAGAATAATGCGCGGTTCCACCAGCACCAGATGGTTAGCGTCGTTGAAAATTTCATAGCGCAATGCCTGCCCTTCATCGTTGTACCAAACGGAAAGCGGCGTCCAGGCAGCACAGGTGGCGGCGATAGTAGGAATGGCAACAACCGGTAATCCGAGGCGACGGGCCACGACTTTCGCGGTATCCAGCACTGCGCCGCCGCCGATCCCAATCACGACCTGACGGTCTTCCCCGCCAATAGCCGCGATGCGCCGGACTTCGGTTTCGCTGCAATGGGTGCTGAACAACACACGCTTCGCCTGCGATGCGCTGAAGGCTTCGGGCAGATAGTCCTGCGCTGCCGCCAGTGCGCGTTCGCCGTAAATCCACAGCGCGTTATCCAGTTGTTGCGGCGAGTAAAACTGCGTCAGACGATCAATCGCACCGGGGAAAGAAAAGTAGTTTGCGGGGCCGGTAACCACGCGGATATCAGTATCACTCATGGGGAAATCCTTAAATTAGAAGCTGTTAACATCCTACGCCCGGACATCCGGATGGCTAATAATCTTTGGCATTAACTTATGCCTTTTAGTTCGTTGCCAATCACTACCCTGTCATCAAAACTCGGACAATCAATTCATTAACGTATTCTAAAAGTCTCCCCAAAGGCCTGCATGAATTGTCTTCCCGTTTGAATGATGATTAACCACACACAGGGTAATTGAAATGAAACTGTTCTCCTCTTCATTGCTGGCATTAAGTTTGTTGTCGGTCTTTCCTTCTTTTGCGGCAGACACCGCCGCGATACCAAAAGCCATTGCCGATCATAAAGGGCCGGTGCGCATTGCGGTGATCCGCAATCTGGGCTCGGACGATAACACTACTCAATTTGTCTCCGGCGCGATCCAGGAAGGCCGCAAGTTAGGTTTTCAGGTCAGCACGTTTCTGAGTAACGGCGATGACGCCAAATTCCAGGATTTCGTCAATCAGGCCATCAGCCAGAAATATGACGGCATTATTTTGTCTCAGGGACGCGATCCGTACTCCACCGAATTGCTCAAACGCATTACCGCCAGCGGCATCGCGGTGTCGGTTTTTGATACCGCCGTCAGTGGTGACATTCCCGGCGTAACCGTGACGCAGCAGGATGATGCGTCGTTAACCGAAATGTCCGTGGGACAGCTGGTGAAGGATTTCAACGGCAAAGCCAATATCGTCAAACTGTGGGTCGCCGGTTTCCCGCCAATGGAACGTCGTCAGGATGCTTATAAAAAGCTGCTGAAATCCCAGCCGGGAATTCATGAACTTGAATCCGTCGGCGCGGTGTCTTCGGACGTTCAGGGCGATACGGCCAACAAAATTGGCGCGATTCTGGCTAAGTACCCGAAAGGCAAAATTGACGCCATCTGGGGGACGTGGGATGCGTTCAGTCAGGGCGCGTATAAAGCCTTGCAGGAAAATGGCCGCACGGAAATCAAACTCTACAGCATTGACATTTCCAATCAGGATATCGGCCTGATGCGTGAGGCAAACAGCCCGTGGAAACTGAGTGCGGCGGTCGATCCGAAACTGATCGGCGCGATTAACCTGCGTCTGGTTGCCAATAAAATTGCCGGCGAGAAAACGCCTGCCACCTATGATTTCAAAGCTTCTGCCATTCCGCAGGCATTGCTGACCAGCAATCCGGACGCCGTCAACGTCGCGTCGCTGGCGAAAGTCATTCCGGGCTGGGGTAAATCGGATGATTTCATCGCCCCGTGGTTCGCCACCCTCGAAGCCAAAAATAAGAAATAAGGCCGGAATATGACAACTCAATCTCTTCCGCAACCGGAATACAGCCGCAACATGCGGCTGATCGGGCACAGTGACCAGGGTGGAAAACCTGACGGCGTGCAGGTAATGGTTCACCGTGGTTATGCCTATATCGGCCATATGGTGTCGCAGGGTTTTTCTATCGTGGATGTCCGCGACCCGAAAAATCCGCGCCCTGCCGGTTTCGTCGCGGCACCGCCGGGCACCTGGAACGTACATTTACAGGCACACGACGATTTACTGCTGGTGATCAACGCCCGCGACTTGTTTGCCGACGTGCGTTTCGCCGATGAAAAAGTGTATTACACCCGTTCCGTCAGCGAGACGGTCAAAGGCACGCAGCAGCGCGGCTGGAGCGCCGGTGTGCGGATTTTTGATATTTCGACGCCCGATCGGCCAAAAGAGATCGGATTTCTTGGGCTGGAAGGCATCGGCGTTCACCGCATCTGGTATGTCGGCGGGCGCTGGGCTTACGTTTCAGCACTGATCGACGGTTACAGTGATTACATTTTCCTGACTATCGATCTGGCTGACCCGCGTCACCCTCAGGTGGCCGGACGCTGGTGGTTACCGGGGATGCATACTGCGGGCGGTGAAACGCCGGACTGGGCGGAAGGCAAACGCTACGCGCTGCATCACGCGATCATCAGCGGGGATACGGCCTATGCCAGCTGGCGCGACGGCGGCCTGACGCTGCTGGATATCAAGGACCGGGCTGCACCGCAGCTGATTTCACACCGTAACTGGAGTCCGCCATTTGGTGGCGGTACGCACACCGCGCTGCCGTTGCCGGACCGGGATTTGCTGATCGTGCTCGATGAAGCGGTGCTGGATAATCAGGAAGACGGTGAGAAGCTGATCTGGGTATTCGACGTGCGCGAGCCGTCCTGTCCGGTGAGTATTTCCACATTTCCGCAGCCGGATGAGCGGGATTATGTCAGCAAAGGCGCGCATTTTGGCCCGCACAACCTGCATGAGAACCGGCCGGGCAGCTTTGTCAGCTCGACGCTGATTTTCGCCACTTACCAGAATGCCGGTGTGCGCGCGTATGACATCACCAATCCGTATCAGCCGAAAGAGACCGGTGCGCTGGTGCCGGCGGCTCCGGCCAAAATGATGGATACCCGCCCCGGCAGGCCGCAGGTCATTCAGTCCTGCGACGTGTTTGTCGATGCGCAAGGCATCATCTACAGCACCGACTACAACGGTGGCCTGTCCATCATTGAGTATCTCGGTTAATGCTGCGCCGCGTCTGAATCTGCCAGTTTAAGACGCGGCGATTTTCTTTTCCGCCACCTTCTTCCCAGGGCTGAGTACCAGCCATACCGCCAGACAAATGAGCACACCGCCCGCAAAGAACCCTTCCGACAGCGTTTCATTGAGCAACAGATAGCCCCACAAAATACCAAACGGCGGGATCAGAAACGTCACGGTCATGCTGCGCAGCGGGCCGATATCGGCAATCAGGCGGAAATACAAAATATACGCCCAGGCCGTACAGACGAAACCGACCGCCAGCACGCACAGCCAGACCACCGGTTGCGCCCAGCTGACCGGTGCACCGGTCGCGGAGGTGTACACAAAGAACGGCAGCAGGAACAGCGTCGCGCCCAGCTGACTGCCGGTCGCTACCAGTTTCGGATCCAGCCCGCCGCGCTCGGAAATCCAGCGGCGCGTCAGGAACCCGGCCACCGCATAACAGCTGGTCGCTATCAGACAGGCGATCACGCCCGCCAGCAGCGACGACACGGACTGCGCCGTGCCGGTGGCGGTCAGCAGCGTAATGCCGAATAACCCCAGCAGCACGCCGAGCGCCTTTTTGAGCGTCACGCTTTCATGGAAAAACAACCCGCCCACGACCACCCCCATCAGTGGCGTCGTGGCATT
Source organism: Rahnella sp. BCC 1045 (assembly GCF_019049615.1). Taxonomy (NCBI): domain Bacteria; kingdom Pseudomonadati; phylum Pseudomonadota; class Gammaproteobacteria; order Enterobacterales; family Yersiniaceae; genus Rahnella; species Rahnella sp. BCC 1045. Next base: position 26,649 of record NZ_JAFMOZ010000115.1, read on the forward strand.
GAGAATGGCCGAATACCCGGCGGGCAGCCAGCGCGCGGCCAGGCAGTACATCAGAAACGGCAGCCCGGAGTTGATCACGCCGAGCAGCAACGCACTGCGGAATTTCCCCTGATATTCCCGTGGTGTGCGCAGCACCGCCAGAATCACCAAAAGCCCGACAAACCCGAACAGCACCCGTAAAAACGCGGTATTGATCGCCCCGAACGCCGGAGACGCCACACGCATAAACAAAAAGCTCCCGCCCCAGATCGCCGCCAGCAACAATAAACGGCAATAATCGCCACTTTTCATTCATTTCTCCTTTTAGTTATGGGGTGATGTAGTTTTTTATTGCACCCTGATTCCCGTATTTGTTACGGGCGACCTGAATTATGTCAATGAGTGTAGCGAATGTGTTAACGGCCCATCCCTCTTTTTCTTGTTTTCTAATTGCGCATAAGGTGCTTTGCTACAGCAAGACCTTTCCCGCTCCGCTTCCAGACACACAGACGCCGCTTTGCTGCCGCACTTCCTGTCTAAAACCGCTCTTTTTGATCCTCCGCAGATCTATAACCGGCGCAAAGGTGTGTGATAGGTTTAATACTTATCATCTATCTTTCGCTGCGCCTTGCAGCGCCTTTGTGGTGTCCGGGACAGAATAAATGAGCCAGAGTAAATCGGATGCGTCAGAACATCCGCAGGGAGATTCCGCGGTTAACTCAGGAATTTCCGTTATTGCTTTATTGGTTGCAGCCGCTTTCTTCATGGAGTTTATCGACGGTACGGTGATTGCCACCGCGCTACCGCAAATGGCCCTGTCGTTCGGCGTTTCGGCGGTGGATCTGAATGCAGGGATGAGCGCGTATATGCTGACGCTGGCGGTGCTGATCCCGGCCAGTGGCTGGGCGGCGGAGCGCTTCGGGGCGCGCAATGTGTTCACCTTTGCACTGGGCGTGTTTACGCTGGCTTCCCTGTTTTGTGCGCTGGCGACTAACGTCAGTGAATTTATCATTCTGCGCATTATACAGGGAATTGGCGGGGCCCTGATGGTGCCGGTCGGGCGTCTGACGGTGCTGAAAACCACGCCGAAACCGCAGCTGATTAAAGCCATCGCCACCCTCACCTGGCCTGCGCTGGTCGCGCCTATCCTCGGGCCGCCGCTCGGCGGTTTTATCACTCACTATGCTTCCTGGCACTGGATTTTCTACATCAACGTTCCGCTCGGAATTATCGCGATGATGCTTGCGTGGCGTCTTTTCCCGCAGGAAAAACCTGACCAGCCGAAGCACTTCGATAAACCGGGTTTTGTGCTGACCGGCATGGCGATGCTCTCGCTGGTGACGGGGCTGGAACTGATCAGTCAGGACCACATTTTATGGATCACCGCTATTGCGCTGCTGGTGGTGGGCGTTGTGCTGTCTGTTCTGGCGTTACGGCATCTGCAACATGACCCCGCGCCGATGGTGCATCTGGGTTCGCTGGCGATCCCGACGTTTCGCATTAGCATGGGCGGCGGTTCGCTGTTTCGTGTGACGATCAGTGCCGTGCCTTTCCTGCTGCCGCTGATGTTGCAGGTGGGTTTCGGGATGGATCCTTTCCATGCCGGGCTGCTGGTTCTGGCGGTTTTTGCCGGGAATCTGGCGATGAAACCGGCGACTACACCGCTGATCCGCCGTTTCGGATTCCGGCCTGTGCTGGTGGTGAACGGATTACTGAGCGTTTTCTCGCTGCTGTTTTGTGCATTTCTGACGCCGGGAACCCCCGACTGGCTGGTGATGTTGCTGCTGTTTCTCGGTGGCCTCAGCCGTTCGATGCAGTTTACCGGCATCAGCACGCTGGCATTTTCTGATGTTCCGGCCAGACAAATGGCCGATGCCAATACGCTGTTCAGCACGGTTTTGCAGCTTTCCGTCGGGCTGGGCATTACCGTCGGCGCGCTCGGTACGCGGCTCGGCGAACAGCTGATCGCTGCGATGCACTGGGATTCAATTCCCGGCCTGAGTTTTAAAGTCGCGTTCGTGGTGATTGCAATCCTCACACTCATTGGCTGGCTGGATATATTGCGGCTGAAACCTGACGCCGGTGTCGCGGTGTCCGGCAAAAAGTGAATGATGACGCTATGATTACCCGGGCTATTTAACTTCTTTTGGAGAGACCGATGTTCACAGGATTAAGCGCTTTTCCTCTTACGCCGCTTTCGGTAAACGGCATTGACGAGGACTCTTTTGTCAGGCTGATTGACCGGCTGGTCAGCGCAGGCGTGGATTCCATTGGTGCGCTGGGTTCGACGGGCAGTTACGCCTATCTGACCCGCGAAGAGCGCGCCCGCGTTGCGCGTCTGGCGGTTGAGAATGCGGGTGATGTGCCGGTGATGGTCAGTATCGGTTCTGTGCGGACCTCTGATGTGTTACGTCTGGCTGAAGATGCCCAGCAGGCGGGCGTGAAGTCGGTATTACTGGCACCGGTGTCGTACCAGAAACTCACCGAAGAGGAAGTGTTTACGCTGTATGAGACGGTGTCCCGTAACCTGTCGGTGCCATTGTGCGTTTACGATAATCCGAATACGACTCACTTTGAGTTCTCCGACGAGCTGTATGTACGCGTCGCGCAATTACCTCACGTTGCCAGCATCAAAATCCCCAACCTTTCGCCGGATCCGGTCGCAACCCGCCAGCGACTGGATGCGCTGCGCGCCTTACTGCCGGCACATATCGCACTGGGTGCTGCGGGGGATCTGGCCGCAGCAACCGTGCTGACACAGGGCGGCGACGTCTGGTATTCAGTTATTGGCGGTTTGTTCCCGGAAATTCCGGTCGCCATTGCCCGCGCGGCGAAAAGTGGGAATGCGGAGAGCGCTCAGGCGTTATCGGCGCAGCTTGAGCCGTTATGGGTGTTATTCAGAAAACACGGCAGTGTCCGCGTCGTGGCCGCCGCCGCCGAATTACTGGGCATGGTTTCTGCGCCCTGCCTGCCGTTACCGCTAAAGTCTCTGGGCGGCGATGATCGTCAGCGTCTGGCGGCCGTACTCGAACAACTGGGTTTGCAGGCCTGATTTTGATGGCGGGCGTTTGTCCCGCCATTATTCCCTTATCTGTTCCCACGGCATAAACAGCCACCCTTTTTGTTGCTTATTCCCCCGTTTGATTTCGCTTAAATCCCCTAAAGTGTCAGCATCATGAACCTTTTCTGCCTGTTTTCTTCCGCAGCGCAAAACCAATAAAGGCTTTTCAGGCGTGGCAAAATCATTTTTACGCAGTGGCAGTCTCAACGACATCCTTGCGCTGGGCGAAAACGGGCAACCGGTTTACGCCTCAGCCCTGCAATTACGGGAAACCTTACGTCTGCGTAAACAACCTGCAATTGCCGATTGTCTGGCTATTCCGCAACTCAATGAAGCCGGTGACCGGCTTGACTGGTATTCACCGCGCGAAGGCAAAGTCGTGTCGTGGGCAGCGGCCACCGATGCGGCCCGTGCCTCCGCGCTGCGCCAGCTCGAAAACTGTCTGGATGCCGTGGCGCAAATCAGCAAAACGGCGAAAGCCTCTGAAAAATCCGCGAATCAGTTTTTCGGCTCCCTGCTGGAAAAGGCGTTTCGTTTCCCGGATCAGAACCACGTTTATCTGGTGGGCGGCCAGCCGGTACTGACGTTCTGGGGCTTTGTCAGTCTGGATAACACTCATAACGCCGACCCGTTTGCCGCTTTGCGTAATACGCTGAAAGCCGAAGAACCGCTGCCGACGCTGTCGCTCGCCGCCGAAAAACCACGCGTGCAGGAACCGGTCATCGAACTGCCTCCGGCACCGCGCGTGATCAAAACTATTGAAGCCCGCGCCGCCGAACAGGAAAACGCAACGCCTGAACCGGTCACTGCGCCGCGCCGTAAAAAATCACCGTTGATCTGGGCATTGCCGGTCGCGGCGCTGGTCTTCGCCGGTTCTGCTGCCGCCTGGCTGTATTCACGCGCACCTGAGCCAAAAGTGGAAACCGCCAAAACCGAAGCGCCAAAACCGGCGGCTGAACCGGTCGCGATTGCGCCACCACCGGTCGCAACCGAATTGAAAGCGCCGGAACCGGAGGTTGCGAAACCGGCTCCGGCCGCACTGCCAGTGGCTCCGGCTGCGGTGGTTGTTCCTGCGCCTGAACCGGTGGCAGAAGCCGAGAAGAACCCGGTCGTTGCTGAGCCAGCGCCTGCACCTGTTCCGGTCAGCAAAAACTCGCTGGTGCTGCCAGCGGACGCCGTAAAAATCGGTTCAACCAAATTCCTCAACGGTAACTGGACCGCCATCGTCGATATTAAAGATCCGGTGACAGGCAAACCGCCGGTGCTGCGGTATCAGATTAAACAAGGTCAGGGAACGGTGAAAATCACCTACGGCGCGGGTGTGACTTGTCACGCTGAGACGGGCGCGGGCCTGATGCAGTCGGGCAAGCTGGTGATCAACAGCCGCTACAGAGCGAAATGCAGCGACGGTTCCCGTTATCAGATGCCGGAAATCAGCTGTACTCAGGGCGCCACGGGCGCGGCGGTGTGTCAGGGGCGTTACGACGGTGACACGGTTTACCCAATTACCATGAAGCGCGAAGGTAAATAACAGCATGCTGGCAACCATTACAGATTTTAAACAGACCATTTTTAAGCAGGCCGTGACCCTGATTCAGGACAGCGGTATTCAGTTTCTCGACTTCGCGCTCAAACCGGTGTGGGATGATGCGCTGCCTGCTAAATTCGTGCGCAAAAGCGCCAACGGCCCGCTGCTGCGCCTGGATTTCAACCCGCAAAATGGCCGTCATTTCTTACCCGGCGTGGACGGCGGTGCACCAGAAGTGGTGCGGCCTGAATTCAGTTTCCCGCTGGAACAGTCGCTCAAATTGCTCGATCAGATCTGGCTGCCGTTGCCGTTCCTGCGTTTTAATCCTCCGCGCACTTTTATGGCGGGCCCGGATAACTGGGCGCGTGTGCAAATCCGCGCGCTCGATACGCCGGAAGCCGATGGCAGTACGCACCGCGTGGTGGTGGCGTTTGATACCCGCGTGACCGAAGGCGATGAAGAACAGGCGCTGCTGGCTCCGACGCCGGACGACGTGAAAAACGGCATTAACTTTGCGCTGGCGTGGCACAACGAAGAGTTGCCCGAGTTTCTTGACCAGACCTGGGTAGACGGCTGGCTGCGTGAAGTCTTTACCGAGCAGGCGGCACTGCGCGAAGACCGTGAGGCGCGCAATATCAAAGTGGCGCTGCGCGAATTTGAATATCAGGCGCACTATCTGAACCTGCTGGAAATGCTCGGCAGCCAGCTGAGTATTCCGGAGCTGAAGATCAACGGCGCGACGCTTCAGGAACCGGCGATCAACGTGGATCTTATCCTCGACGTCGGTAACTCGCACACCTGCGGCATTCTGGTTGAAGACCATGTTGGCGAAACTGACGGGCTGAAACAGACCAGCGAACTGCAACTGCGTGACCTCTCACAGCCGCATTTTCTCTATAACGAGCTGTTTGAAAGCCGTGTGGAATTTGCTCAGGCGCGCTTTGGTAAACCGAACTTTTCCGTTGAAAGCGGCCGTGACGATGCGTTTATCTGGCCGTCAATTCTGCGTGCCGGGCGTGAAGCCAGCCGTCTGGCGCTGCTGCGCGAAGGCACGGAAGGATCGACCGGAATTTCCAGTCCGCGACGTTATTTGTGGGATGAAGACAGTTACACGCCGGGCTGGCGTTTCAGCCAGGGCGGCCACGGTACGGTGCAGGAGCCGGTGGCGGCGGCAATGCCGCTGACGTTCCTCATCAATGACGAAGGTCAGCCGCTGTCTGACCTGCCGCCGGAAGATCGCCTGCCGGTGTTTTCTGCTCATTACAGCCGCAGCTCGGTGATGACGCTGATGCTGTCCGAACTGCTGGCGCAGGCGATGATGCAAATCAACAGTCCGGCGCAGCGCATCCGCATGCTGCGCTCGTCCGCGCCCCGCCAGATCCGCAATATTATTCTGACGCTGCCGTCGGCAATGCCGAAACCTGAGCGCGAAATTTTCCGCCGCAGAATGCAGGAAGCGATTGGTCTGGTCTGGAAATCTATGGGCTGGCATCCGTCGGATGACGGTTTTAAAAATCAGACCGATAAAGCCAAAAGCCGCATGCCGGTGCCCGATGTGCAGATGGAATGGGACGAAGCGACCTGCGGCCAGATGGTGTATCTGTACAACGAAACGCAGGTGAACTTCGGCGGTCATACCGGCGAATTCTTTGCCAGCATGGCGCGTCCGGACCGGGAACTGGCCGACGATGAACCGGTGGGTAAAACCCTGCGCATCGCGTCGATTGATATTGGCGGCGGCACCACCGATCTGGCGATTACCCAATACTGGCTCGACGACGGTATGGGAAATAACGTCAAAATCACCCCGCGCCTGTTGTTCCGCGAAGGATTTAAAGTCGCGGGCGACGATATTCTGCTCGATGTGATCCAGCTTTATATTTTACCTGCGCTGCATGCCGCGCTGAAGAAAGCCGGGCTGGCGAATCCGGACAGCCTGATGACGCGCCTGTTTGGCAGTGAAGGCCGCATGGACGGGCACGCGACGCTGCGTCAGCAAAGTACGCTGCAAATTTTCATCCCGCTGGCTCATGCCGTGCTGGAAGTTTACGAACGTTTTGACCCGCTGGATACGCACGCGGAAATCGATGCGCCGTTTGGCGAACTGCTGGGGCAACATCCGACGCAAAAAGTGCTGGATTATCTGCACAGCGAAATTCAGCGCGTGCTGCCTGCCGGTTCCGCCGTTTTCGATATTTTACAGGCTCCGCTGGTGCTTAAACTCAGCAAACTGCACAACGAATTCTTATCTAACCGCATGAGCATCACGCAGAATCTGCGTTCGCTCTGTGAAGTGGTGTCGCTGCACGATTGCGACGTGCTGTTGCTGACCGGCCGCCCTTCGCGCTTCCCCGGTATTCAGGCGCTGTTCCGCCATCTCCAGCCGTTACCGATTAACCGCATGCTTTCGCTTGACGGTTATCACACCAGCGGCTGGTATCCGTTTAACAAACAGGGGCGCATTGATAACCCGAAATCGACGGCGGCGGTAGGTGCGATGCTGTGCCTGCTGGCACTGGATTTACGGCTACCGGGCTTCTATTTCAAGGCCGGTGATTTCCAGCCGTATTCCACGGTGCGTTATCTCGGCATGCTCGACGGTAATCAGGTTCTGACCGACGACAATGTTTGCTACAGCGATATTGATCTGGATGCGCATGATTACAAGCTCGACAGCGCCGCCAGTTTCCGTATCCGTGGCGCGATTTGTCTCGGTTTCCGTCAGCTGGAAAATGACCGCTGGCCTGCGTCGCCGCTGTATACCTTGTCGATTGCGGAGCCGGAACTGGCACGTAAAGTGGCTGGCGACAGCGTGCTGCGCGTAAAACTGGCCGTTAAAAAAGGCGAAGATCACCCGACACCGGAATTTTTCGACATCGCCAGCGCGGTGCTGGATAACGGCACCAAAGTGCCATCTCATCACCTGCGGCTCAGGCTGAACACACTGGGCGAAAGCCATTACTGGATCGACAGTGGGAGCGTATTCGTCTCATGACAACAAGTATGACAGTTTCAACCCCGGCACCGGCGCTGACCACCAACGAATTACAGCGTCAGTTTGCGGCCGCTGCCGCCACAATGGGCGACGCGCTGGAGTGGGTGGACACCACCCGTGAACAGGCACCGCGTCTGGATCTGGAAGCCGACCGTTTGCGTCTGCAACTCAAACGTTGCCGCGACAAAGCACAGCGTCTGGCGCTGGCGTGCGAACTACCACCTGCGCTGGGTTTCTTCGGGCATTCTCAGGCCGGGAAATCCTATCTGATTTGTTCTCTGGCGGCCGGAAACTATGGCCGTCTTGAAACCCGCCTCGGCGGCGTGACGCTTGATTATCTGACGCAGATTAATCCGGGCAACCGCGCCGCCCGTCTGGCGACCCGCTTTACGCGCCAGGTGGATGTGAGAGACCGCGCTTTTCCGGTGCGCATGTTGCTTCTCAGTGAAGCCGACCTGGCGCGCATCGTGATCCGCGCGTTCGAGCCGGACGCCAGCTATCACGTTCCCGATACGCAGCAGATCACCGAGCATCTCAATAAGCTGATGATGCACCGCCAGCCGGAGCCGGTAGAAGGCTTTACCAGCGAGCAAATGATGGGGTTATGGGATTCGATGATCCGTCTCGACGCCCGCCGTTTCCGTCATCTCAACGCGCATTACTGGCCGGTGGCCGTGAAGCTTGCGCCGTATCTGAACGTTGACGACCGCGCACGCCTGTTCTCTTTGCTGTGGGGCAATACGCCCGCATTAACCGCTGCTTACCGTCATTACGCCCATACGCTGCAACATCTCGGCAGTGCGCAAAGTCTGCTGGCACCGCTGAGCATTCTGGTGGATGACGCGATGCAGCCTGCGGACGGGATCTTCAGCCCGTCGCCGACCTGGGATATTCAGGTGCCGGTCTGCCCGCAGTTTGGTGAAGAAACCGGTTCACCGGTGACGTTGTCACTGGCTGAGCTAGCGCTGCTGGCCTCCGAAGTGCAAATTCCGCTGCTTTCGCCGCCGCGCGAAGTGCTGTTCGAACAGACCGACCTGCTGGATTTACCGGCGCAGAGCGTGCGGGCAGAAGACGGTACAGACGACGAAAAAGACGCCCTGTTCCGCGCCAAAATGGCCTATCTGCCCGAGCGTTATACCGACCGCCACGAAATGAATATGCTGATGGTGTGTACCGCCGCGGATAAACGTGAAGACGTGGTTGCCGTTGGCCGCACGCTGGAATACTGGGTCAAAGAAATGCAGGGCGAAAACACCCAGGTTCGCGGCCGCCGCAAGCCGGGGCTGGTCTGGGTGCTGACGCCGTTTGACCGCCGCATGACTGAATCGGTGCATTTCGATGAAGCCGTGCAGCGTCATGTCGGTAATCCGGGCGATGCCTGGGGCGCATTGCTGGCGATGGACGAGCGCGGCCTGCAACGTATGGCCGATTATCTGGTAGCGGAAATTCGCCCGGAAATCCGGCTGAACCGTCTCGAAGAACTGCGTGACGAACTTTACCGCGAGCTGGCGGATAACCTGCTGGGGCGCTGGTTCCAGAAAGGCGAAGTGGCTGACCCGGCGAAAAAGCAGCATACCGTTCAGACCGTGATTAAAGCCTTACAGACGCGCACCGGCGTCCACGGCGAATTGCTGGAAAAACTGCTGCCCGGCCGCGATGAGCTGCACAGGATTTATCACGAAATTTCCGGGCAGGACGCCGGAACCGACCCGCAGGATCAGACTGCCGCCGAAAGCTTTGGTATCGGTATCGACATTGATTTGTTTGCCGAGCAACAGGATGTGCAGCCGTGGCAGGAAAAACAGGATGACGGCGCGGCGTTTGCGCGTCAGGTGCAGCGTTACTGGATAAACCATCTGCGCGGTTTACCGGAAAATGAACCGCTGATCGCTCTGCTTGGTGTGGCGAAACCGACCGTAGAGTTGCTGATGGAAGAGCTGATCACCGCCAGTTTCCGGCTGAATATGGGGGAGGCGCTGGTGCAGTCACTGGGCGGAACCTTGCCTGCCGGTGCGCGTGAACATGAACATCACGCCGACCGGCAGGTTTCCCGCGCGCTGACCGTGCTCGGTGATTTTGTTGCGTGGCTCGGCTATGAAAAACTCAGCGAAGCCGAACGCCCGGAAAGCCGCATCAATAAGGGCAATAAGATTTTCGCCAAGCCGCAGAAAAACGTCGCCAGCTGGAAATCTTCCCGCAGGCTGACCAGACTCTCCGCAACGCCCACCAATTCGACCGCGTTTTACATTTACGACTGGCTGGTCGGATTGCAGGAAAGCATCATGCGTAACGCCGGTTATGCCGCGGGCGGTGAAATTCCTGCGCCTCAACGCGAACAGTTGGAACGCCTGCTCGGAAAATTAGCCGTTCCGGCCTGAAAATAACCCGTCACAGGGGCAAAACGCCTCTGTGACGCGGGTTTGCAGTGAGATCTAAATCACAAAATTCAGTGGGTTAGCGCGACATCAAAACCGCTTACCGCCTCCAGTAACCGCTTAGCTCCCCATACAACCGCTTAACCACTCTTTCCCCCGTTTGGCGGTGAAATTCGCCATCCTGTGTCTGGCAAAAAAATAGTGCCCTTCTCTTATAAAAGCTCCTCTCAAAATCCGTGAGGGGCATTTGTTGGCTATTCTGACAACCAGGTTTCCTATGAATACAAAATCAATATTCAAGCATATACCCTGGATGATTCTGGGAATCATCGGTGCTTGCTGTCTGGCAGTCGTTGCCTTACGGCGAGGTGAACATATCAGTGCGCTGTGGATTGTGGTGGCATCGGTTTCGGTCTATCTGGTGGCCTACCGCTATTACAGCCTTTACATCGCGCAAAAAGTGATGAAGCTCGACCCGACGCGTTCAACGCCCGCGGTACTTAATAACGACGGGCTGAACTATGTGCCGACGCACCGCAACGTGCTGTTCGGCCACCACTTTGCGGCCATTGCGGGCGCAGGTCCTCTTGTCGGGCCGGTTCTGGCGGCGCAAATGGGCTACCTGCCCGGCGTGCTGTGGCTGCTGGCGGGCGTGGTGCTGGCAGGAGCTGTACAGGATTTCATGGTTCTGTTTATCTCCTCGCGCCGTAACGGGGCGTCGCTCGGCGAAATGATCAAAGAGGAAATGGGGCCGGTGCCGGGCACCATCGCCCTGTTCGGCTGTTTCCTGATCATGATTATTATTCTGGCGGTGCTGGCGCTGATTGTGGTGAAAGCGCTGGCGGAAAGCCCGTGGGGCGTGTTTACGGTCTGTTCGACGGTGCCCATCGCGCTGTTTATGGGCATTTACATGCGCTTTATCCGGCCTGGACGCGTGGGTGAAATCTCGGTGATTGGCGTGATTTTGCTGATAGCTTCCATCTGGTTTGGCGGCGTGATTGCCCATGACCCGTACTGGGGCCCGGCGCTGACGTTTAAAGACACCACCATCACCTTTACCCTGATTGGCTATGCGTTTATTTCCGCGCTGCTGCCGGTCTGGCTGATTCTGGCGCCGCGCGATTATCTGGCGACATTCCTGAAAATCGGCGTGATCGTCGGGCTGGCGATCGGGATTGTGATCCTGAATCCGGAACTGAAAATGCCTGCGATTACGCAGTACATTGACGGCACGGGTCCGCTGTGGAAAGGCGCGCTGTTCCCGTTCCTGTTTATCACCATTGCCTGTGGTGCGGTGTCCGGTTTCCATGCGCTGATTGCTTCCGGCACCACGCCAAAACTGCTGGCCTGTGAAACTGACGCGCGCTTTATCGGTTACGGCGCAATGCTGATGGAATCTTTCGTGGCGGTGATGGCACTGGTTGCGGCTTCCATCATCGAACCGGGTTTGTACTTTGCGATGAACACCCCGCCAGCCGGTCTGGGCATTGTGATGCCAAACCTGCATGAGCTGGGCGGCGATAATGCGCCGATGATTTTGGCACAACTGAAAGATGTGACGGCGCACGCGGCGGCCACGGTGAGTTCCTGGGGCTTTGTGATCACTCCGGAACAAATTCTGCAAACCGCTAAAGATATTGGCGAACCTTCCGTGCTGAACCGCGCGGGTGGCGCACCGACGCTGGCGGTAGGTATCGCGCACGTCTTCAACAAGATTGTACCGTTTGCCGATATGGGCTTCTGGTATCACTTCGGGATCCTGTTCGAAGCGCTGTTCATCCTGACTGCGCTGGACGCCGGTACGCGTTCCGGACGCTTTATGTTGCAGGATTTGCTCGGCAACTTTATTCCGTTCCTGAAAAAAACTGATTCACTGGTGGCCGGGATTGTGGGTACTGCCGGTTGCGTGGGCCTGTGGGGATATCTGTTGTATCAGGGTGTGGTCGATCCGCTGGGCGGCGTGAAAAGCTTGTGGCCGCTGTTCGGGATCTCCAACCAGATGCTGGCGGCTGTCGCCCTGGTGCTGGCAACTGTGGTGCTGATCAAAATGAAACGCACTAAATACATCTGGGTCACCGTGCTGCCTGCGGTCTGGCTGCTGATCTGCACCACCTGGGCGCTGGGTCTGAAACTGTTCAGCACCAATCCGCAGATGGAAGGCTTCTTCTTCATGGCCAGCCAGTATAAAGCCCGTATCGCCGCTGGCGGCGCGGACCTGACTGAACAGCAAATCAGCAACATGAACCATATTGTGATCAACAACTACACCAACGCCGGGCTGAGTATTCTGTTCCTGATTGTGGTGTACAGTATTATTTTCTACGGCTACAGGGCATGGTTGCAGGCGCGTAAAACCGATCAGCGTACCGATAAAGAAACGCCGTATGTGCCGGTGCCGGAGGAAGGTATTAAACTCTCCAGCCACTGATGATGTTGTGTTACTGCCCCGCACTCGCGGGGCTTTCCCGCATATAGCATGGCGGCCAATACTCTCAAAGGAGCGGCTTGTGTTCGATAATTTAGGCGCGGCGAAGAAATACCTCGGTCAGGCGGCGCGCATGCTGGTGGGGATCCCGGATTACGATACCTACGTGCTGCACATGCAGACCAATCATCCGGATAAACCGATGATGACTTACAAAGAATTTTTCCGCGAACGCCAGCAGGCCCGCTACGGCGGCGACGGCAAAGGCGGGATGCGCTGTTGTTAACAGGAATGACGTTATGACACCCATTGCGGTCACGGTTTTAACCGGTTTTCTCGGCGCAGGCAAAACCACCCTGCTGCGCCAGATGCTGCATCAGCAGCACGATTACAAAATTGCAGTCATTGAAAATGAGTTTGGCGAAGTGGCGATCGACAGCCAGCTGATTGGCGATCGCGCGACGCGGATTACCACGCTGACCAACGGGTGTATCTGTTGCAGCCGCTCGAACGAACTGGAAGACGCGTTGCTGGATTTGCTCGACGGTCTGGATGAAGGCGACGTGCAGTTCGACCGGCTGGTGATTGAATGCACCGGCATGGCGGATCCGGGGCCGATTTTGCAGGCGTTTTTCGCCCATGAAATTATCTGCGAACGCTATCTTCTCGACGGAGTCATCACGCTGGTGGACGCGGTTCACGCGCAACAACAGCTGGATCAGTTCCCGCTGGCGCAGTCGCAGATTGGTTATGCTGACCGGATTTTGCTGACGAAAACCGATGTGGCCGGTGACAGCAGCGAGCTGATTGCGCGGCTTCAGCGGATTAATGCCCGCGCACCGGTGTATCCGGTGGTGAACGGCGATATCGATCTGGCGCTGTTGTTCGACACGCGTGGTTTTATGCTGGAAGAAAACGTGGTGGTCTCAAAGCCGGTTTTCCGCCGCATTGTGAACCGGCAGGAAAATACGATTTCATCCATCGTGGTGGAACTGGATTATCCGGTGGCGTTGCAGGCGGTATCCGGCGTGATGGAAGGTTTACTTTCCGGTTTTGCAGACAGCCTTCTGCGCTATAAAGGTATGTTGTGGATTGAGGAACAGCCGTGCCGCCTGCTGTTTCAGGGCGTTCAGCGGCTGTACAGCGCCGACTGGGACCGCCCGTGGGAACCGGACGAAACGCCGGTCAGCCAGCTGGTGTTTATCGGCGTGGCATTACCGGAAGCCGAAATTCGTCAGGCATTTGACGGGCTGAGACCCGTCTGAACCGCCCGCCCTGATACCTAAAGCCCGACGGCTTCTTTCAGTGTTTTCAGATAGCGGCGGCTGACCGGTACGGTCTGGCCGTCGCGCAATAACAGCTCCGCCTGATTGTTATCTTCCAGGCGGATCTCTTTAAGATAATCCATATTCACCAGATATTGCCGGTGACAACGTAACAAGGGCGTGCGGCTTTCCAGCGTGCGCAGCGTCAGTTCCGTAAACCCTTCCTTGCCGTCCTGACTGGTCACGTAAACGCCGCTCATCCGGCTGCTGACAAACGCCACCTCTTCCATCTGCAACAGCCAGATCCGGCTGTGGCCGCTGCACGGAATGAATTTCAGCGACTGCTGGCTTTCCGGCAGTTGCGAGATTTCCTGCACCTGACGTTCCTGCCGCAACCGTGCCAGCGTTTTCTGTAAACGTGGCGGCTCAATCGGTTTCAGCAGGTAATCAAACGCGCACTCTTCAAACGCCTGCACCGCGTATTCATCAAACGCGGTAAGAAAAACAATATGCGGACGATGCCGGTGGTCGAGCATTCCGGCCATTTCCAGCCCGCTGATGCGCGGCATCTGAATGTCCAGAAACAGGACGTCCGGACGCAATTTATGCACCGCGCCGATGGCTTCAATGGCGTTGGCGCATTCGCCGATGATCTCGATATCGCCTTCGTCCCGAAGCTGAATCCGCAGGTTCTCGCGTGCCAGCGGCTCATCATCAACAATCATCACTTTCAACATGCGGGTTCCTCGATCGGCAGGCGCAACGTAACGCGGGTGAAAAGATCCGGTTCGCAGCTGACGGCGATCCCATAGTCATCGCCAAAGCGGGCGCGCAGGCGTCTGTCCACCAGACTCATGCCCAGCCCGTTGCTTTCGGTGCGCGGCTGATATAAACCGGCGTTGTCCTCGACCTCAACAACGACGTTTTGCCCGTCACGACGGGCGCGGATGGTAATTATACCGTTGCCGAGCAATTGAGACGTGCCGTGCTTAATGGCGTTTTCCACAATCGGTTGCAGGGTAAATGCAGGCAGATTCTGAGCCGAGAGCTGGTCCGGCACCTGAAGTTCGACGTTCAGCCGCGAGGGAAAACGCGCCAGTTCGATTTGCAGATAGGCATTCACGTGCTCGATTTCGTTGGCAAGAGTGACAATTTCTGAAGGACGTTTGAGGTTTTTGCGAAAGAACGTCGAGAGATACTGCACCAGTTGCCCGGCTTTATCGCTGTCGTTACGGATCACCGCCATCAGCGTGTTGAGCGCGTTGAACAGGAAATGTGGGTTCACCTGTGCGTGCAGCAGTTTGATTTCCGACTGTGCGAGCAGCGCTTTTTGTTGCTCGTATTTCCCCGCCAGAATTTGCGCCGACAGCAACTGCGCAATGCCTTCGCCCAGCGTACGGTTGATCGAGCTGAACAGCCGGTTGCGCGCTTCGTACAATTTGATGGTGCCGATCACCCGCTGATTTTCGCCCCGCAGCGGGATCACCAGCGTCGAGCCCAGTTTGCAGTTCGGGTGCAGCGAGCAGCGGTAAGGCAATTCGTTGCCGTCGGCGTACACTACTTCGTCCTTTTCAATCGCGCGCCAGGTATAGGCGGAAGATATCGGTTTACCGGGCAAATGGTGGTCATCGCCCACGCCGGTAAACGCCAGCAGTTTCTCACAATCGGTAATGGCGACGGCGCTGATATCCAGTTCCTGATGCAGAACCTGCGCCACTCTCATGCTGTTTTCTTCGTTAAATCCCTGCCGCAATATCCCTTCCGTCGATGCCGCTACCCTCAGCGCGGTGGCGGAAAACGCCGACGTGTATTTTTCAAACATCGCGCGTTTATCCAGCAGGATGCGCATAAACATCGCCGCGCCCAGCGTGTTAGTCACCATCATCGGCGCGGCAATATTACTGACCAGATGCAGTGCGTCGTGAAACGGCCGGGCAATCAGCAGGATAATCAGCATCTGCACCGTTTCAGCCACGAACGTAATTGCGCCAGCGGTCAGCGGATTGAACAGCATATCGGTGCGCCCGCGACGGATCAGAATGCTGTGCAGCAAACCACCGAGCAGCCCTTCGGTAATGGTGGATACCATGCAACTGAGTGCCGTCATGCCGCCCATCGAGTAACGATGTAACCCCCCGGTCAGCCCGACCAGTCCGCCGACAACCGGACCGCCCAGCAGCCCCCCCATCACCGCGCCAATCGCACGCGTGTTGGCAATGGAATCTTCAATGTGCAGGCCGAAATAGGTGCCCATAATGCAGAATACGGAGAACGTGATGTAACAAAGCAGCTTGTGAGGCAGACGGACGGTGACCTGCATCAGTGGGATAAAAAGGCGGGTTTTACTCATCAGCCAGGCGATAACCAGAAACACACACATCTGCTGTAACAGCAGTAAAACTAAATTGAACTCGTACATGCCCGACATCCGCAATCAGTGAAGCGCATACGATAGCGCGTTCAGCGAAACGTTTCTTTGGCACGCGCCAGAAAAACGAAATCGATTTATTACTTTTTTGTATGTGGGGGCTTGCTTCAGCCTTCAGCATCTAATGTGCAAGTTGGCCGGAATCAAAACGTTAGTCTACTTTGTCTACTGTAAGGCAGGTTCATTCATCGCTCTGAACCCTGTTCAGAGCCCGAGACGGAGTTCGTTATGACTGATATCTCTAAGGTTTTAGGTAAAGAAGCCGATTCCCTGTTGCAACATCGTTGTTCCACAATTACTGCTGAGCAGCTTAATCTTCCGGGGGCTGATTTTGTCGATCGCGTAATGATTGATAATAACCGCTCGCCGCGCGTGCTGGCTGCGATGCAAAATCTGTATAACACCGGCCGTCTGGCGGGAACCGGTTATCTGTCGATTCTTCCAGTCGATCAGGGCGTCGAGCATTCCGCAGGCGCATCATTTGCGGCAAACCCGCTCTATTTTGACCCGAAGAATATTGTCGAACTGGCACTGGAAGCCGGTTGCAACTGTGTGGCCTCGACTTACGGCGTGCTGGCTTCCGTGTCCCGCCGCTATGCCCACAAAATCCCGTTCCTGGTCAAACTGAACCACAATGAAACGCTCAGTTATCCGACCCAGTACGATCAGACGCTGTACGCCAGCGTGGATCAGGCGTTTGAACTGGGCGCGCAGGCCGTCGGCGCAACCATTTATTTCGGTTCAGAACAATCCCGCCGTCAGATTGAGGAGATCTCCGCCGCGTTCGAACGGGCGCATGAGCTGGGCATGGTCACGGTGTTGTGGGCGTATCTGCGCAATCCGGCGTTTGTTAAAGACGGCGTGGATTATCACTCCAGCGCGGATTTGACCGGTCAGGCGAACCACCTTGCGGCCACCATTGGCGCAGATATCGTGAAGCAAAAGATGGCCGAAAATAACGGCGGCTACAACGCCGTGAAGTTTGGTTATACCGACGCGCGCGTCTATTCCAAACTCACCACCGATCACCCTATCGATCTGGTGCGTTATCAGCTGGCGAACTGCTACATGGGGCGCGCCGGTTTGATTAACTCCGGCGGTGCGGCAGGCGAAAACGATATTCAGGAGTCGGTACGTACGGCGGTGATTAACAAACGCGCGGGCGGAATGGGGCTGATTCTGGGGCGTAAAGCGTTCAAGAAATCCATGAAAGATGGCGTGGCGTTAATCAATGCGGTGCAGGATGTGTATCTGGATAAGAAAGTGACCATCGCTTAACCCGGACTACAAAAACCCTTAAGTATTCTGTAAATTTGGCCGATAGAGACGTTTCGTCGTCAGACGCTTCTTTCGGCCATTCTCAGTTCATTTTCGGGAGCAATACGGATGTTGATAGGGATAGATTTAGGCACGTCAAACAGCGCGGTTTCCATCTGGCAGGACGGTCAGGCCGTTCTGATACCGAACGCCTACGGGCACAATCTCACGCCTTCGGTTATCGGGCTCGATGATAACGGGCACATTCTTGTCGGCGCACCCGCTCACGCCCGCCTGTTTACTCACCCCGGTCTGACCCTCTCCAGTTTTAAACGTTTCATGGGCACCGACCATCATTTCCGGCTCGGACATCAGTCTTTTCGTGCAGAAGAGCTTTCCGCCCTGTTGTTGCGCAGCCTGAAAGCCGACGTCGAGCAACACTGCGGTTGTAAAGTCGAACGCGCCATCATTACCGTTCCCGCCTATTTCAATGACATTCAGCGTAAAGCCGTGAAAACCGCCGGTGAGCTGGCGGGTTTACACGTCGAACGCTTGCTCAACGAACCGACCGCTGCATCGCTGGCTTACGGGCTGGCGAATCAGCAGGAGCAGAAGTTTCTGGTGTTCGATCTGGGCGGCGGCACTTTTGATGTCTCGATCATCGATATGTTCGAAGGCGTCATTGAAGTGCGCGCCAGCAGCGGCGATGTATTTCTGGGTGGCGATGACTTTACGCGCAGCCTGGTCAGCTGGATGCTGGCGCAATTCCCGCAACTCGAGCAGGAAGACACCGGTTTACACGGCCGGCTCGTCACATTGGCGGAGCGGGCAAAGCGCCAGCTGACGACGCAGGACAGTACGTCCGTCGGTTATCAGCATGAAGGCGAAACGCTGAGCTGGACGATCACGACGGAGATTCTGGCGCAATGCTGTGAAAGTGCGCTGGAACGAATGAAAAAGCCCGTGATTCAGGCGCTGCGTGATGCGAAGTTTTCCGCCGATCAGGTGGATCATATTGTGCTGGTGGGCGGCGCGACGCGGATGCCACTGGTGCGACAGGCTGTCGCGCGTTTGTTTGGCCGTTTCCCGCGCTGCGATCTTCAGCCCGATGAAGCGGTTGCGCTGGGTGCGGGAATTCAGGCCGGGCTGGCGATGCAGGATCAGGCACTTGACGATATCGTGCTGACTGACGTGATGCCCTTCACGCTCGGTATTGAGATTGCGCGCCGTAAAGGCGAAGGCTATGAGACGGGGCATTTTATGCCGTTGATCGAACGCAATAGCTTTGTGCCGGTGAGCCGGGTGGAATCCGTCCGTACGATCACTGACCAGCAAAAAATGCTCGAATTTTCGATTTATCAGGGTGAAGGCCGCCGTGTTTCCGACAATATTCTGCTCGGTTCCTTATCGCTGGATGTGCCGCCACGCCCTGCCGGTGAAATCACCGCCGACGTGCGTTTTACCTATACGCTGGACGGCATTCTTGAAGTGGAATGCAAAATCGATCATAGCGGTGAGATGCAAAAACTGGTGATCGAAAAATCCCCCGGCTCGCTCACGCCGGAACAAATCTCCGCCAGCCTGATGAAACTGGAAAACATCAAACAGCACCCGCGTGAGCAACTGGTTAACCGCCAGCTGGTCGCCGAAGCCAATGCGTTTTACGAACAAAGTCTCGGAGAGCAACGTCAATATATCGCCGATCATCTTTACCGTTTCGAAAGCGTGCTGGACACGCAGGATGCCCGGAAAATCGCTGAAGCCCGCAAGGAAATCGAGGGACTGATCGCGTATCTGCGCAGGGAATGGGAGTAAACGGATGAGCATCTGGTCAGTCTTAGACATCGAACCTACTGACGATCTGAGCGTTATCAAGCGCGCGTATGCCCGGAAACTGAAAAGCACACGTCCAGATCAGGATCCGGAAGGCTATCAGCAACTGAGGGAGGCGTTCGAGCAGGCGAAGGCGATTTCCAATGTCCGCGGTTTACATGCTGCACAAGATCCTGCTTTTACAGAGCTGACGGAGCCTGAATACAGTGCGCCGTTTTCGCAACAGCAGATCCTCAGTCAGGTTGATGAAATGGTGACATTGCTGCTTGCCGATGCCACCGCCGGTTTTGAAAGGCTGTACACCTGTTTGTCTGAAGGTCCTCTGGAAAATATTCACGCCCGCGAGTTGTTCAGCCATTTTCTGGCAGAGGAATTGGGCAAACGTGAAGGTGTTACCCGTTCTGTGCTGATCAACGTGGCCGCCATGATGGGATGGGAAATCGAAAATTTCAGACCTGAAGGGATTTCCGCGGACCAGTTATGGGCGATTTACACGCAGACTGAAAACACAGAGGCTTCACAATACTGGGATTCCCTCGCAAATGAATCTGAGAAGTCCCTGCAGGAACATGAACGATTTCAGTTGCTGAGCGTTGAGGGCAAAAAGCTGCCTTTCATGGCGAGGTTACTTCCGGGTTATGTCGGCCAGCTACGTAAGACGGTAGAAGAAATCAGCACGTACCATCCTGTATTGCTGGAGCGGGTTAATCCGCAGTTGCTCAAAACGTTATCCGGGCTGCGTTTAGCTTTGGACTGGAGTACAGCTTTTTTAATCGTGTTCTGGGGAATGGTGATCGCTATTGGAATTCGCCATGACGAACATCCGCTGCGCGATGTGTCGATTATTATTTCCGTTCTACTTATCTGTACGTGGGGCAAAAGCGAGCTACAGCGTAAGTTCAGGCATTCGCAGAACGTTGTGGCGATATTCGAAACTCTGCTTTCGCTACTCATCTTTAGTGTGTTTGCTAAAATTTTCAGCGGCTTGTATGGGCAACTGCATTTCATGTACGACGACCCGGGGCGTGGTCCGGCACTTTTTGGCATGCTTGCCGCTTTCGTACTTTTCCTCATATGGGCAATTTGTCCGCGATACTGGCGCTGGTACAACCTTATCAGCAATAGCCTGACCGCATTTGTCACATTTCCATGGCAGCAGGCAAAAAAAACTGGCGTGATATGGCGCATCGTCATTTGTGCCGTGATGTTATTCCTTTATTCGTGGCTCGTGACCTGGGCGGTGGCATGAACAACCCATACATCTGGTCAGTCTTAGACATCGAACCTACTGACGATATGAGCATCATCAAGCGCGCTTACGCCCGGAAACTGAAAACGACGCGGCCAGATCAGGATCCGGAAGGCTATCAGCGGCTGAGGGAGGCGTTTGAGCAGGCGAAGGGTTACGTGGACCGGCCTTCGAAGAGTGACGTTGTCACGGAAATTCTGAATGAATCTCCCTCTTTCACTTTACGGATGCCGGTTCACATTGAACCTTTAAAAGAGCTCACGTCGGGTATCGGTGATGCGCTGGAGCAGGAGTTAGAGGCATTAAGGCAGGTGACTGCAATCATCGATGTCATGATGGAAGATGAAACCGAAGGCCTGAACCTGCTCAAATCCGTGCTATCCGGTGAGCTTTTGCAAAATCTGCATCTGCGGGAAGTGTTCAGTCAGGAACTGGCTGCACAGCTGAGTGAGCGCGAAGGATTGTATTCGGCACTGCTTATCCGTGTTTCAGAGGTCATGGGCTGGGATATTGACCATTATCAGCCGGGCGGCATACCCGCGCATCGTCTGGCCGCGCTTTATCGTCAGATTGAAAATACGGGCGCGAAGTATTACCTGGCTCAGTTGCAAAATAAATATCAGAAATCCGCACTGGATCGGCAACGGCTGAGGTTGCTCACTGTCGAAGGCGCCACGCTTGCGTGGTGGGCAAGGTGGATGCCTGATTTTCTGAAACCCCTTTATGAGGAACTCAGCCATATCAGGATGAATTACCCTTCACTCGTGCCGCAATTAAACTCGCAACTGGTGAAAGCGCTTGATGAATCACGCACAGCGATGAGCTGGGGCACGCTATTTCTGGCTGGTTTCTGGCTTTTACTGACATTGCTTGCGACCCGCGAAGACCCTGACAAGTGGCGTGACCGGATCCTTTTGATCGCGATTATCGGCGTTTATACGCAGGGCTACAGTTTTCTGGAAAGCGTTCTGCGTGACCGGCCCCGGAGCCTGAAGGTTGCGCAAGGCGGACTTTCGCTGCTCGCCCTTCTGATTTTAGTGAAAATGCTGTTGGGCTTTTTCGACGCTTTCAAACCAGAATCTGGCCATCTTCAAATGTTGCTAACCCATTACGGCGTGATGAGCGTTGTCGGTTTCTGTGTCCTCTGGATGATGGCGCCGAAGGCCTGGAAATGGTACCAGGTTCCGCTTAACGCCATGATTATTCTCGTGGTGTTCCCGTGGCAGCTGATGAAAAAATCAGAAGGGATTGTGGGCATTGTGTCATTTGTTTTGCTGCTGGCGATGTATGCCTTTTTGATTGCTTTGGGGATCCGCTGAAAAAATAACAGGCTGGCATTCCACCAGCCTGTCTTTTCACTCCGCCAGAACCCAGACGCTGACACTCCCTGCTTCGCAGAAGAACTGCCCCGTACCGTTTTCATCGGTTTCGATGATATCTTCGCGGTGTTCCAGTAAATCGCGCCATTTCTTATGCGCGAAACCGTCGCCCAGTTCGATGGTCTTTTCTCCGCCTTCCCCGTTTGACATCACCACCACGCAGCCCGGATGTTCTTCGGTTCCGCTGCGGCTGAAGGCAATACAGTTAGGGTGATCGAGATAATCGGTCTGCACGCCCCACGCGTAAGTCTGGCGCGCTTTGATCAGCGTTTCCAGTTGCGGGATCGCAGGCAGTTCGATGGTGTAATTATTGCCGTCATCCCCTTCATCTTCGTAACTTGCGCCAATCAAATCCGGATAAAACACAATCGGCACGCCCTGTTCACGCAGCAGGATTAACGCATAAGCCAGCGGTTTGAACCACGGCTCAACCGGCGCTTCCAGCGACTGTAGCGGCTGCGTGTCGTGGTTGGCGACCAGCGTGACCGCGTGTGACGCGTCGGCGGCGACCAGCGTGTTGTCAAAAATGGTGGTCAGATCGAAATCCGCGCCCTGCTTTGAGGCATGATGGAAATTCAGCTGCAACGGCGCATCGAACAGCATCGTTTTGCCTTCCACCTGATGGATGTAATTTTGCAGCGTGGGCACGTCGAACGACCAGTATTCGGCCACCAGATACATCGGCTGTTCGGATTCAGCCTGAATATGATCAATCCATTCTTTATAGAACCAGGCCGGGATATGCTTCACTGCGTCCAGCCTGAACCCCGTGCAACCGGTTTGTTCCATGATCCAGCGGCCCC
Source organism: Rahnella sp. BCC 1045 (assembly GCF_019049615.1). Lineage (NCBI taxonomy): Bacteria > Pseudomonadati > Pseudomonadota > Gammaproteobacteria > Enterobacterales > Yersiniaceae > Rahnella > Rahnella sp. BCC 1045. The sequence goes on from NZ_JAFMOZ010000115.1 coordinate 49,226, forward strand.
AGTATTTGAGCTCTTCGCTGACCGCGTTATTGCGGAAATCAACGTTGGCACCCATCAGATAATCGTAATTCCCAAATTCGTCGTCGACCTGATCGTTCCAGCCACCGCCGGTGTAATCGTTGATGATTTTGAAAATGCCGTTTTCATCCGGGTTTTCAATATGATCGACGCCACTGAAGCAGTGGAAATCCCAGACAAACTTGGAATACTGCCCGTTCCGGGCGGCGAAGGTGAATCGCGTCCAGGCATCGGCTTCGATGATGTCGTCGCTGATATCTTCACGGTCATCCATATTGACGCGGTTAACCTGCACGCGCTCTTTTTCGTCAGCGCCCATTTTATGGTTGAGCACCACATCGAGAATGACGCCAAGCTGATGGTGTTTCAGCGCCTGAACAGCCGCCAGGAATCCCTCTTTGTCGCCGTACTTGGTGGCGCGTGAGCCTTTCTGGTCAAACTCGCCCAAATCGAATAAGTCGTAAGTGTCATAACCCACTGAATATCCGCCGGAACCGCCTTTATATGCCGGAGGAAGCCAGGCGGCAGTAATCCCGATTTCGGCCAGCCACGCAGCTTTTTCTGCAACCTCAGGCCACAATTTGCCGCCATCCGGGTAATACCAGTGGAAGAACTGAAACAACGTAGGATTCTGCATACAGGATTTCCATAAAGATGACCGGGAAATGAAGTATGGAGCAGGATTAGAGAACTGCGAGGTAAAGGGCGAAAAAAAGCCGGTCAGGAGGTGACCGGCTTGTGTTTTGCGTCAGCGCTGAATCAGTTGATTTCAGGATGCTGCGCGATCAGGTTCTTTCTTTTGGCTTCGAGTTCAGCAATCTGCGCATCAATATCTTCAATTTTATGTTCGATATTGTCGTGATGCTCCTGAAGGATTTCACGGGCTTCTGCGCGGTCAGACGCGGCTGGCGTTGCGCCTTTTAGCGGACGGTTCGCGGTTTCTTTCATGAAGATACCGGTCACCAGGCCAATGACGGAAATGACCATCAGATAGTACGCAGGCATGTACAGGTTGTTGGTCGCTTCCACCAGCCACGCCACGATGGTTGGTGTCAGGCCGGCAATCAGCACGGAGACGTTAAACGCAATGGCCAGCGCGCTGTAACGGATGTGCGTCGGGAACATCGCCGGTAAGGTGGAAGCCATCACGCCGATGAAGCAGTTCAGCAGCACCGCCAGAATGAGTAACCCGAGGAAAATCAGGCCGATCACATCACTGTTAATCAGAATGAAGCACGGAATTGCCAGAATGAACAGGCCGATGCTGCCGATAATGACGAAGGGTTTGCGCCCGAAACGGTCGCTCAGCATCCCCATAAACGGCTGCACAAACAGCATACCGACCATGATGGCGATGATAATCAACACGCCGTGGTCTTCAGAATAATGCAGGCTGTGAGACAGATAACTTGGCATGTACGTCAGCAACATGTAATAGGTGACGTTGGTGGCGATCACCATGCCGACGCAGATAATTAGCGGTCTCCACTGTTTGGTGAGGATTTCGCGGAAAGAGACTTTCGGCGGCTCGGCAATATCTTTGCGTGAGTCGCTGTCGATTTTATCCACGTGCTGCTGGAATGTCGGGGTTTCTTCCAGCGCATGGCGCAGGTAAATCCCGATCAGGCCCAGTGGTGCGGCGATGAAGAACGGAATACGCCAGCCCCACTCGAGGAAGTTCGCGTCACCGACGATACTGGAGATCAACACCACGACGCCCGCACCGAGAATAAACCCGGCGATGGAACCGAAATCAAGCCAGCTACCGAGGAAGCCACGTTTTCTGTCCGGAGAATATTCCGCAACAAAAATCGCCGCCCCGGTGTATTCACCGCCGACGGAGAAGCCTTGCGCCAGTTTCGCCAGTAAAAGCAATATTGGCGCCCATATACCGATGGTGGCATAACCGGGTATCAGACCGATACAGAAGGTACTGACGGACATGATGATAATGGTGACGGATAACACTTTCTGGCGGCCAAATTTGTCGCCCAGTGCGCCGAAGAACAGACCGCCCAGAGGTCTGACGAGGAAGGGAACCGAGAAGGTTGCCAGTGCTGCAATCATCTGAATGCCGGGATCGGCACCCGGGAAAAACACCTGACCTAAAGCGAAGGCCACAAAGCCATACACACCAAAGTCAAACCATTCCATCGCGTTGCCCAGCGCGGCGGCAGTAATGGCTTTCTTCAGTTTTTTGTCGTCAATGATAGTAATGTCATTGATTTGCATCGGTTTAACGCGTTTCTTTCTTAATCTCATCTTTTACATCCCTTTTCCAAAATACTCCACTGTGTCAGCGTGAGATATTTTTGTTCGTACCCTTTAACTATTTCAGGTATCAATAATTATTCAGCAAGCCATATCATTATAGAGTGGTTTTCCGCTGAGGCAAAAGGCGGCCATTTTGTGATCAGCTTTACACTTTTGTTTTCCCCTGCCCCCGTTTCACCCCGCCAGATGGTAATGTGTTTTCAAATTAATGAAACTGCATTTTAATTAATGAAAAGGAAGCCAGAACAGCGGCTAATTTCATGCTACTGATGGGGTGAATCATGGCTAAAGGTTCTCAGATTCAATTCAATTTCCACACCGTTCAGGATCCTCAGACCGGTACCCGTGTGACGCGTTTAACGCCTCCCGACGTTCTGTGTCATCGCAATTATTTCTATCAAAAGTGTTTTACGCGTGATGGCAATAAGCTGCTTTTCGCCGGGGAGTTCGACGGTAACCGCAACTATTATCTGCTGGATCTCACCACGCAAAAAGCGGTTCAGCTGACGGAAGGTGCAGGCGATAACACGTTCGGTGGTTTTCTTTCACCCGACGATCAGTCGCTGTATTACGTGAAGAACGAGCGCAGCCTGCAATGCGTCACGCTGAAAGATTTCAGCGAGCGGACAGTTTATCGGGTACCTGAAGAGTGGGTGGGGTACGGAACGTGGGTGGCAAACAGTGAATGTACCCGTCTGGTCGGCATTGAAATCAGCCGCAAGGACTGGACGCCGCTCACCGACTGGTCCATTTTCCAGACGTTTTATCACAGCAATCCGCACTGCCGCCTGCTGGGTGTCGATTTGCTCAGCGGAAAATCCCGTGTCATCCACGAGAGAAACGAATGGCTGGGTCACCCGATTTATCGTCCGTTTGATGATAATACCGTCGCATTCTGCCACGAAGGCCCGCACGATCTGGTCGATGCGCGCATGTGGCTGGTAAACGAAGATGGCAGCAATGTGCGTAAGGTGAAGGAACATGCGCCAGGTGAAAGCTGCACCCATGAATTCTGGGTGCCGGATGGATCGGCGCTGATGTACGTGTCCTACCTGAAAGGCCAGCACGACCGCCATATCCGCCGGTTTGATCCGCAAACCGGGGAAGATATTTCCCTGATGACGATGCCGGCCTGTTCGCATCTGATGAGTAACGAAACCGGATCGTTGCTGGTGGGCGACGGATCCGGCACGCCGGTGGATGTGCAGGATACCGCCAGCCATACGATTGATAACGACCCGTGGCTGTATATTTTTGATGCCGTGTCCCGCCGGTACGCACCGCTTGCGGCACATAACAGTTCCTGGCGAGTGCTCGATGGCGATCGTCAGGTAACGCATCCGCACCCTTCTTTCTCGCCGGACGATCGTCATGTGCTGTTTACTACCGATCACGAAGGGCTTCCGGCGCTGTATCTGGCCGAAATCCCGGCTTGCCTGCTCAGTTCATTACGCAAGGACTAAACGACGATGTTTATTTATAAGAAAGATATTCCACTCCAGGATCTGGGCGACGGCGTGGGCCGTCGCGTTCTGGCGCATGGCGGCACGATGATGGCGGTGGAAGTCTCATTTGAAACCGGAGCCATCGGCCCGATGCATAATCATGTGCATGAACAGCTGACCTACGTGCTGTCGGGGCGTTTTAAATTCACCATCGGCGAGGAAACGCACGAGGTTTCAGCAGGCGATACGCTGTATAAAAAACCGTACATAATGCACGGGTGTGTATGTCTGGAAAAAGGCGTGTTGTTAGATACCTTTACGCCGCAGCGCCAGGATTTCCTCTAAACCGCCAGCTTTTGAGCCGTCTCCAAATATTTAGGGTTAGATGACTGCTAATAAAAAACCGGTACTCACTGAGCACCGGTTTTTTATCGCCTGAAAGAAACTGAAATTACGCGAGGATTTCACGTACGAAGTTTTCGATCTCTTTGTTCTGGCAGTTTTCAAAGAAGCACTTCTGGAAACGTTCACCGGTGACGGCGGTTTTCACCAGTTCCGGATCAATGGCCCGCAGCGTATCCAGATAGTTTTCTTTCACAACAGCGGCTTTTACCTGATTCAGGATACCGGCGTTGCGCACCTGAGGTTCTTTACGATCTGCCGGATAACCCTGACCTTTCTCGCCGGTAAAAGCTTTCTCGAAGATGAAACGAACGTTAAGCTCTGCACCCCAGCCAAAACCTTTGGCAAATGGCAGGGACAGCGCGTTACCGTTGTTGATTTGCGCGAACAGGAAAGCATCCGCCGGATCGATACAGTAACCACAGTTCACGCCCGGATGGATGTTCAGGGACATCAGCGCGCCCTGTCCGGTGCCGCAGCCTGCGACCACAAAATCGACCGCTTTGGAGTTGAGCAAAATGCTGGCCATGATGCCCAGATGGATGTAGGTCAGGTGATGATCCTGTTCGTCAGACATGCCGACGTTGTAGACCGGATACTCTTTTTCAGAAGCCACCGCGTTCAGTTCTTTCAAAATGATCGCGTTTTTAGCGGCCTGACTGTTTTCCATCATCAATGCAATTTTCATGAGATTTCCTCGTTGTGGCAGCGGATTTCTCCACTGCGCAAGTTGAATTGTGGCGGGATTAACGCGCCAGCCAGCCGCCATCGACGGCAATAGTGTAGCCATTAATATAGTCAGAGGCCGGAGACGACAGGAAAACGACCGGCCCCATCAGGTCTGACGGTAAACCCCAGCGACCGGCCGGAATGCGGCCCAGAATTTCTTCGCTGCGCGCTTCGTCGGCACGAAGTTGCTGGGTGTTATTGGTCGCCATATACCCCGGCGCGATGGCGTTCACGTTGATATTGTGTTTCGCCCATTCGTTTGCCAGCAGGCGGGTCACGCCCATCACGGCGCTTTTTGACGCGGTATAAGAAGGCACGCGGATGCCGCCCTGATAGGAAAGCATCGACGCGATGTTAATGATTTTCCCGCCGGTACCCTGAGCGATGAACTGTTTTGCAACGGCCTGAGACATGAAGAAGACGGATTTGATGTTCAGGTTCATGACGTCATCCCAGTTCTTTTCGCTGAACTCGATGGCGTCTTCACGACGGATAATCCCGGCGTTGTTGACCAGAATATCCAGATGCCCCATTTCGGCGACGGCACGTTCGAGCAGCGCCGGGATCACTTTAGTGTCGCTCAGATCGGCGGTCAGGCTCAGAAAGCGACGGCCGGTGGCGCCCACGCGTTCGATGGTTTCAGTCGGTTCAACAATGTTGATCCCCACGATGTCACAGCCCGCTTCTGCCAGACCTACGGCCATACCCTGACCCAATCCGGTGTCACAGCCGGTGACAACAGCCACTTTTCCCTGCAAAGAGAAATTATCCAGAATCATGATGTTTCCTTTTTTCATAAAACGGAGGCGAATACGCGATTCCGTCGGACGTCTTGAATGATGTCGGGCACGGCCCGGCGCCGAAGTAATGGAGCGAGTTTAGCGTCAAAATTCGCACAACTCAACAAATTGAAACATCATTTCAATTTATGTGAACTTTGATGTTGATTTTTGTTGGGTTGATCACGTCCTGACTATTGCAGGCACAAGAGGAGGCTGGCTGATGCCCAAAACGGGTCAAGGACTCAGTGAAGAATGTGCAGCAGAAAGCCTGCCGGATCGGTGAGCGTGGAGTTTTAATGGGATTGGAATAAAAGATTGGGTAGAAAATTCACTGCCCGACGAAAGCCGGGCCAGTGGTACACGCCGTCTCAGGGAGAAGAGAAAGCGGAGCGGAAACTCAGTGCAGACATCCCTGACATTCTGTTGCCAGACTCAGGCCCCGGCGCCAGTCGCCCGGTGTTTGTCCGAACTGGCGTTTGAAACTGCGCGTAAACGACTGCTGCGAATCAAAGCCCAGCGAAATCGCCACGCTGACAATAGGTTCGCCACTGCTTGCCAGCATATCGGCGGACTTCTTCAGTTTTTTCTCACGAATATATTCACCCATCGGCAAACCAGTGTGTTCTTTGAACATCCGTTGCAGATACCAGCGTGAATACCCTGCCCGCTTGGCGACGGTTTTAATATCCAGACGCTCTTCCAGGTTGTGATCGATCCAGTCGATCAGGTCGTGAATGAAATCCTCGGTTCTCATGGACTTTCTCTCCGGCTTTTTTATTGTTCGGCGCCCCCCGGGGCAGCTCGTCTTTTTATAAAGTGACGCAGTTTTGACTTAAATGCAAGTTTTACTATTGCATTTAATTCCTCGTTACGGGATAGTCCACTTCCCCGAAGTAAACGTTCTGTAAAATAGCACAGAAAGTGTAACAGTATTTCTTGCACTTTAGTAGCGGCATCCCTACAATCCCCTCGAACTAACTGTATCAGACATTGATACATAATTGTGCTGATGAACGGCATAAGCCCCAAAAAAGTCAGATCAGGCAAAGGACGTTACCCGGAGGACAGGCCGGTGTATTGCCTGGCAGCACTTACTTCACTGGAAATAAAAATAATGATGAACCTGCAAAAATCACAGGTTAATGCACGCGGCCGCTCCGGCGGCATGCCTTTGACGTTGCGTCTTTCCGGGATTGCGCTGGTTGTTGCCCTGCTTGCCGGGTGCGATAACAGTGTGGCGCAAAATGCCGCTCCGCCTGCCCCGCAGGTCAGCGCGGCAGATGTTTTAATCAGGCAAATCAGCGAATGGGATGCCTTTAATGGCCGCGTCGAAGCCGTTCAGAGCGTTCAGCTGCGTCCGCGCGTGTCGGGTTACATCGACAAAGTGAATTATCAGGAAGGACAGGAAGTCAAAAAAGGTCAGGTGTTATTCACCATCGATGACCGGACTTATCGCGCTGCACAGGAACAGGCTCAGGCCGAACTCGTACGCGCCCGCAATCAGGCCGGTCTGGCCCGAAGCGAGTCCGCGCGCACCGAAGCGCTGATCGGCACGCAGGCAGTTTCTAAAGAAATCGCTGAGCAGCGCCGTTCTGCCGCGTCGCAGGCGCAGTCAGATGTTCTGGCCGCGCAGGCGCAGCTTGATATGGCGCAGCTCAATCTTGATTTCACCCGCGTAACCTCGCCGATTGACGGGCGCGCCAGCCGCGCCATGATCACTACCGGTAATCTGGTGACAGCCGGTGATACCGCGAGCGTACTGACGACGCTGGTTTCCCTCGATACCGTGTATGTCTATTTTGACGTTGATGAAGGCACGTTCCTGCGTTATCAGGCGATGGCGCGAGACGGCCAGCGCAGCAATAACCCGCAAAACCGCCTGCCGGTTCACGTTGGTCTGGTTGGCGAAAATGGCTATCCCCATCAGGGCGTGGTCGATTTCACCGATAACCAGCTTAATTCCGGAACCGGCACTATCCGTATGCGCGCCCTGCTTGATAACCGCGACCGCACGTTTACGCCGGGCCTGTTTGCCCGCGTACAACTGCCGGGCAGCGCGCAGTTCAACGCCATGCTGGTGGACGATAAAGCCGTGCTGACCGATCAGGATCGCAAGTTTGTTTACGTGGTGGATAAAGACGGCAAGGCGCAGCGTCGTGATGTGGAACCCGGGCGGATGTCCGGCGGACTTCGCATCATTCAGAAAGGCCTTGAAGCCGGTGATCGCGTGATTATCGACGGCGTGCAAAAAGTCTTTATGCCGGGAATGCCGGTAAACGCGAAAACCGTCGCTATGGCGGCCAACAGCGTGACGCCTACTCCCGCTGCAGTTCAATAAAAGAGAATCCTGACTCATGGACTTTTCCCGCTTTTTCATCGACCGGCCAATATTTGCGGCTGTTTTGTCGATTTTAATTCTGGTCACCGGGGCGATTGCCATTCCCCTGCTGCCGGTCAGCGAATACCCGAATGTGGTGCCGCCGAGTGTGCAGGTTCGCGCTGAATATCCGGGCGCCAACCCGAAAGTGATTGCTGAAACCGTGGCGACGCCATTGGAAGAAGCTATCAACGGCGTTGAAAACATGGTGTACATGAAATCTGTCGCCGGTTCAGACGGCGTGCTGGTGACGACTGTGACCTTCCGTCCGGGCACTGATCCGGATCAGGCCCAGGTTCAGGTGCAGAACCGCGTGGCGCAGGCCGAAGCGCGTCTGCCGGAGGATGTGCGCCGTCAGGGCGTGACCACGCAGAAGCAGTCGCCGACGTTAACGCTGGTGGTGCATCTGGTGTCGCCGAACGGTAAATACGACTCGTTGTATCTGAGCAACTACGCCACGCTGAAAGTGAAAGATGAGCTTGCACGCCTGCCGGGTGTCGGTCAGATTCAGATTTTCGGTGCGGGTGAATACGCGATGCGCGTGTGGCTCGATCCGAACAAAGTCGCGGCGCGTGGTCTGACGGCATCTGACGTCGTGAAAGCGATGCAGGAGCAAAACGTGCAGGTTTCTGCTGGCCAGTTGGGCGCAGAACCTATGCCGAAAGATAGCGATTATTTGCTGTCTATCAATGCGCAGGGCCGTCTGAAAGATGAAGACGAATTCGGCAAAATCATCCTGAAAAGTGGTGACAATGGCGAAATCGTCCGTCTTCGTGACGTCGCACGTATCGAAATGGGTTCCGGCAGTTACGCCCTGCGCTCGCAGCTCAATAATAAGGATGCGGTCGGGATTGGTATCTTCCAGTCGCCGGGCGCGAATGCGATTGATTTGTCCGACGCCGTGCGCGCAAAAATGGCCGAGCTGTCGACGCGTTTCCCGGAAGGTATGACATGGCGCGCGCCGTATGACCCGACCGTGTTTGTCCGGGATTCCATCAGTGCCGTGGTTCATACGCTGCTGGAAGCCGTGGTGCTGGTCGTGCTGGTGGTGATTCTGTTCCTGCAAACCTGGCGTGCGTCGATCATTCCGTTGCTGGCCGTACCGATTTCGGTGATCGGGACATTCAGCATTTTGTATCTGCTCGGCTTCTCGCTTAACACGCTCAGTTTGTTCGGGCTGGTTCTGGCGATAGGGATAGTGGTCGACGATGCCATCGTGGTGGTGGAAAACGTCGAACGTAATATTGAGGAAGGTTTAGCGCCACGCGAGGCCGCGCATCAGGCCATGCGGGAAGTTTCCGGGCCAATTGTGGCGATTGCGCTGGTGCTGTGCGCGGTGTTCGTACCGATGGCATTCCTTTCCGGCGTGACCGGTCAGTTCTATAAACAGTTTGCGGTGACGATTGCAATTTCTACCGTGATTTCAGCCATCAACTCACTGACGCTTTCCCCTGCTCTGGCGGCGTTATTGCTGAAAGCGCACGGTGCGCCGAAGGATATGCCCTCGCGTCTGATTGACCGGTTATTTGGGTGGATCTTCCGGCCGTTCAACCGCTTCTTTAATGCCAGTTCGCATAAGTATCAGAATGCGGTATCGAAAACGTTGGGTCGCCGCGGCGCGGTATTTGGTGTTTACGTTCTGCTGCTTTGCGCCGCGGCATTTATGTTTAAAGCGGTGCCCGGCGGATTTATACCGACGCAGGACAAACTGTATCTGATTGCCGGTGTGAAAATGCCGGAAGGGTCTTCCTTGTCGCGAACTGATGCGGTGATCCGCAAAATCAGCGCTATGGGGTTAAGTACGGACGGCGTAATTGACGCGGTGGCCTTCCCCGGCCTGAATGCGCTGCAGTTTACCAATACGCCAAACACCGGGACGGTATTCTTCGCCCTGAAACCGCTGAGCGAACGTACCCGTACGGCGGCGCAGATTAACGCGGAAATCAATGCCAAAATCTCGCAGATTCAGGAAGGGTTTGCCTTCTCGATTATGCCACCGCCGATCCTCGGATTAGGCCAGGGGTCGGGTTATTCGCTCTACGTGCAGGATCGCGCGGGGCTGGGTTACGGTGCGTTGCAAACGGCGATCAATACGATGTCCGGTGCCATCATGCAAACGCCGGGAATGGGCTACCCGATTTCCTCTTATCAGGCCAACGTGCCGCAGCTTGATGCACATATCGACCGTGATAAAGCCAAGGCTCAGGGCGTTTCACTGGATGAGTTATTCAGTACGTTGCAGGTTTATCTCGGTTCGTCGTACATCAATGACTTCAACCGTTTTGGCCGTACCTGGAAAGTGATGGCACAGGCCGATGGCCAGTTCCGTGACAGCGTGGAAGATATCGGCAATCTGCGTACACGTAATGATAAAGGTGAAATGGTGCCAATTGGCAGCATGCTCAACATCACTACCACCTACGGACCTGACCCGGTAATCCGTTATAACGGTTATCCGGCGGCAGATCTGATTGGCGATGCTGACCCGCGCATTCTCTCTTCGGCGCAGGCAATGACCGAGCTGACCGCGATGTCGAAAAATCTGCTGCCAAACGGGATGAATATCGAATGGACGGATCTGAGTTACCAGCAATCTACTCAGGGCAATGCGGCGCTGATCGTCTTCCCGATGTCTGTTCTGCTGGCGTTCCTGGTGCTCGCTGCGTTGTACGAAAGCTGGACGCTGCCACTGGCGGTGATCCTGATTGTGCCAATGACGATGCTTTCCGCGCTGTTTGGCGTCTGGCTGACCGGCGGCGATAATAACGTCTTCGTGCAGGTCGGGCTGGTGGTTCTGATGGGGCTGGCCTGTAAGAACGCCATCCTGATTGTCGAGTTCGCCCGCGAACTGGAAATGCAGGGCAAAGGGATTATCGAGTCCGCCCTCGAAGCGTGCCGCCTGCGTCTGCGCCCTATCGTCATGACGTCGATTGCGTTCATCGCGGGGACCATTCCGCTGATTCTCGGCCACGGTGCCGGTGCGGAAGTGCGTGGCGTGACCGGGATTACCGTGTTCTCCGGTATGTTAGGTGTGACTCTATTCGGGCTGTTCCTGACGCCGGTGTTTTATGTCGCACTGCGCAAGCTGGTGACGCGTAAGAAAGCAATGCTGGAAACGCAGACGGTCTGATAACACTGGACTAAATCCAGACAGCAAAAAGCCGGGAAATCTCCCGGCTTTTTTATATTTGAAATTCACGCTACGAGTAAAATGCTTTCTGCGGTTTACTTGGAGCAGGAAACATTCTCTGCATGTTCTGCGACCAGATCTTTGGTGCATTTGTACTTGCCGCCGCGTTCGAACTCCGCCAGCGCATCCGCCACGGTATGGAGGGCTAAAACCTGAAGCGAGGCTTCTTCGGCTTCGTTGACGATATTTTTGAAATATGTACAGGCATTGGCGCTGACCACGCAGCGGGCCGGAACATCAGGCCGCGCAGCCCAGAGGCGCTTATCTTCAATGACCGCGCAGTAAATATCGCGCAGGGAGATTTCTTCCGCCGGACGTCCGAGATTAATAGAGCCGGTACGACCAAGAGTGGAAACAATAATGCCGTGCTGAGTCAGCGGCACCATCAGTTTGCGGATAAAACTGGAGTTGGCTTCCAGACCCGTTGCTAAAATCGCACTGGTGCAGCGCTGTCCAGCCTTTTGGGACTGAGCGATACAAAACACCATCTGCATAGCTGTCGGAAAGCGATAATCTAACATGTCATTGTCCTGAGAAACCAAGTCTTAGGTAAAACACCGTATCACAGAGAAATAGCCCTGTACGTGATCTGGTCAATAATATACCAAATACTCCGTCGGTTGTACATGCGATTTATCAATAGATTTCAATCATGTAGAGCACAAATCGCTTAATAATCAACCCTGGTTATTTATGGTTTTCACCTCTTTAAATTCAAGTGCTTGAGAGATTTTTCAGTAGGATCAGGCAAGGATTTGTCGTCTTTTTATACGAATCTTAACCAAAATCTTACGCGGGCAGGAAAATGGTTAAAGCACCTCATTTATACACGTCATTAATGGTTAAATATCAGGATTGCATCGCTGTAAACGGAGAGTACGCTTTGCGCACACTTTCTTATCACCGGATGATAACAACATCATGCGATTATTCGCTTGTTTAATAATCACTGGCATTCTGCTTTTTCAGCCCGCACTGGCAAAACAAACTAATTCACAGGATAGCGAACTTATAGAACAAGGAGATTATATTAATTCTGACGGGCAAAGCGTCCATAAACCGGCACACAGTAAATCTGGGAATGTCCCAGAAGGCGCGTCTGCTCAATGTCGTGACGGAACTTATAGTTTCAGTACACATCATCGCGGAACCTGTTCGCGCCACGGCGGTGTTGCGCAGTGGTTAGAATAATAAATATTCCTATGGATTTAAATGTAAAAAAACCCATCCGGAGATGGGTTTTTATTGCTCCTAATATTCAGGTTAACGCTGAATAATTAGAACTGGTAGACCATGCCTACACCAACAACGTCATCGGTAGAGATGCCCTGGTTTGTATAGAAGTCATCATCGTTGTCCAGCAGGTTGATTTTATAATCAACATACGCAGACATATTTTTGTTGAAGTAGTAGTAAGAACCGACAGAAACGTATTTAACAAGATCTTTATCGTTGTCTTTACCGCCGTTGCCGTTGTTAAGATCTTTACCTTTAGATTGCAGGTAGGAAACTTCCGGGCGCAGACCGAAGTCAAACTGATATTGTGCGGTTACTTCAAAGTTCTGAGTTTTATTTGCAATATCGCTGTCACCATATGGCGTCATATTCCGTGTTTCGGAATACATGGTGGCCAGATAAACGCTGTTAGCATCGTATTTCGCGCCAATCGTCCAGACGTCAGCTTTATCCCCACGGTTGTCAGCAGACTGATCATTGGTACGGTCAGAAGAGGCATACGCTGCACCAACGCTGATGCCCATACCGAAATCATAAGTCGTGGATAACCCGTAACCGTCACCATTTTGATGTTGTACATCGCGATGGTTGTTTGTACCTTCTGAATCATTGGTGCCGTCGTTTGCGCCCTGATATTGCACTGCGAAATTCAGGCCATTCACTGCGCCAAAGAAGTTAGAGTTACGGTAAGTTGCAACGCCATTAGCACGGCCGACCATGAAGTTGTCGGTATTGGTGTAAGAGTCACCGCCGAACACTGGCAGCATATCGGTCCAGGCTTCAACGTCGTATACTACGCCGTAATTGCGGCCGTAATCGAATGAACCGTAGTCACCGAATTTCAGACCCGCAAAACCCAGACGGGTTGCGTTACCTGAAGTGCCGTTATTTTCAGTGTTGTTCGCCTGAACGTTATATTCCCACTGGCCGTAACCTGTCAGTTGGTCAGAAATCTGAGTTTCACCTTTAAAGCCTACGCGGACGTAAGTTTCGTCACCGTCGTCGCCAACGTTGTCGGAGAATTGATGACGCGCATCGACTTTACCGTACAGGTCAAGTTTATTGCCGTCTTTGTTATAAATTTCAGCTGAATGCGCTGCGCCTGCCACCAGTAATGCTGGAATAATAAGAGCCAGTGCTTTTAATTTCATGACGTCATTCCTTTATCATTTAATTGAATACTTAAATTTATTATATGTACTTTATTAATGAGTTGGTGCTCGCACTAATACTACCTATATAGTTCCCTTGTTTTGTAGGAGAATTATTGTTTTTGGCTTTATTATTTATTGCTAAATATTTCAAAGGCATTTAATTATATGTTCCGTGAATATTAAAAACCAAAC
>NZ_JAFMOZ010000114.1:0-60112 GCF_019049615.1 Rahnella sp. BCC 1045
CCCCGGCTTGCCGGGGTTTTGCGTTCTAACTCTCATCCTGGAACACAGACATAAAAAAACCGCCTTTCAGCGGTTAATTTATTCGGACTGACCGTGCAGATTACTGCGCAGGTTTGTCATTGTGCAAAGATTCATCTTCGCGGCAATCGCCCGCTTCACAGTGTCCGTACAGATACAGACTGTGGTTGGTCAGTTTAATACCGTGTTTCTTAGCAATCTCACGCTGACGGCCTTCAATGTATTCGTCGCGGAATTCAATAACGCGGCCGCAATCAAGGCAGATCAGGTGATCATGATGATGTTGCTGAGTCAGTTCGAAAACAGACTTGCCGCCTTCGAAGTTATGACGGGTGACGATACCGGCATCATCAAACTGGTTAAGAACACGGTAAACCGTGGCCAGACCAATTTCTTCGCCCATATCAATCAGTTGCTTATAAAGATCTTCCGCACTAACGTGATGACCTTCCGGCGCTTGCAGCACTTCCAGGATTTTGAGGCGCGGAAGCGTGACTTTTAAGCCGGCTTTCTTCAGTGCGGTGTTGTTGTCAGTCATGCGGATTCAGTCCTGTTACTATGTGCTAATCAAGTTGAGGCATGCAGCCTGTGGCATCGGCGGCACAAAAATTTGTCGTTTAAGGATTCTTCGTTTAAGGGAAGTGTGCCGATTCTCAAAAACGTAGCCTGTTAATAAAGATCACAAAATGCCTGTCACATTCAATAATGCAACGACTTGATCGATAGAAAAAACAGATGAACTCAGTGTACCTTGATACCACCGAAAGTTACAATTTTGTAGCGGTTAAATTGTTAATTTCAGTAATAGTTTGGCCCTTCAATTGTAGAATAAATCCTCAGGGCCAACAGGGTTTTTAGCCAATAATTTCTGAAAGGCTCAGTTCTTCTGTGATCTGTTTGACCCATGCATCAACACGTTCGTTGGTCAGTTCCGGCTGACGATCTTCGTCAATTGCCAGCCCGATGAAGTGCTTATCATCAGCCAGACCTTTTGAAGCTTCGAAGTGATAGCCTTCAGTTGGCCAGTGACCTACGATCACCGCGCCGCGTGGCTCGATGATGTCACGCACGGTACCGAGCGCATCACAGAAGTATTCGGCATAGTCTTCCTGGTCGCCGCAGCCAAACAGCGCAACCAGCTTACCTTCGAAATCTATCTCTTCCAGCGTCGGGAAAAAGTCGTCCCAGTCACACTGCGCTTCACCGTAATACCAGGTTGGAATACCGATCAGCAAAATATCGAATTTTTCCAGATCCTCTTTGCTGCTCTTCGCAATGTCATGCACCTCTGCAACATCTTTACCCAATTGCTTCTGGATCATTTTCGCGATGTTTTCGGTGTTACCTGTATCGGATCCAAAGAAGATACCTACTACGGCCATAAGATTACCTAACCTCTTGTTCTTAATGAAGTGCTCTGCATTGCAGGCAATAATAACGCAGATGATAGCAAACTCGCGCGGCGGAGAATATGTTTCAGCTCGCCTTCTTAACTGGTGAATAAGTTTATCGGGCAATCTTTTTAAGTGTTATCGCCTTCGTGTGCTTTTAATAACCTCAAACTTATTGAGGGCACAAGCAAAATTAAGAAATAATTCCCGCCACTCCTTAAGTTTGCCCGTTGAACGCCGATAGATGATGCGAGAGGAATCTCAACATAATAAAGAAATCGATGCCCGGAGAGGTGTTCAAACATGTCCGGGGGCAAACGCCTGCCGGCTACCTGTCTTGATTCTCCGCATCCCCGTCAATCCTCAGACCAGAAACAGTCCTGTTTCGAGAGAGGCATATCGTGCAGTTTTTAAAAAATATTACCATCAGGGCCGCATTATTAACGATTCTGGGCATTTTTTGCGTCATGTGGGCGAGTGTGTCTATTTACACCGTCACCTCCCTGAATACGCTGACTCAGAACACCCAAAACAGTACCGAACTGGTCAACAATATGGCGCTGATCAATAAAGGAAATGATCAGTACTTTCGTACCGTGACACGTTTAAGTCGTGCCGTGGGGCAGCTCCAGGCGGATCCGTCAAAAGGGCAGGAAATTTTTGATACGGCAAAACAGTCACTCGATGGTCTGTCACAGGCGCTGGCGAGTTTCAAAACGGCTCCGCATCCGGGATTAGATGAAGCGTCAGTTCAGGAACTGGTCTCCAGTTGGGAAAGTCTGGTCGCGCAAGGCGTTACGCCGTTATATTCAGCGGCTATCGGCAAAAATTTCGATGCCTATAATCAGCTGGCGAACGATACCGTTCCGGCGCTGAGCCGCAATTTTGGTGCCTCAATGACGAAAGTCAGCGGGCAGATTGCGGTCGATTTCGAGGCGGCGCAGACCAAATCAAACCATCTGACTTATTACAGCAAAGTTATTCTGCTGACGGCTTTTTCTCTCGGCCTGCTTATTTTGCTGCTGACCGACCGTTATCTGGTGATGGCACTGGTGAAACCGCTGGATAAAATCCGCGATCATTTCGCCGTAATTGCCAGCGGCGACCTGACGCATTATCTGGAAGAGTTCGGCAAAAACTGCGCGGGTAAACTGATCCCGTTGCTCAACGTTATGCAGTCCAGTCTGGAAAATACCGTTCAGACCATCCGCAACTGTACCAACCACATCTATCAGGGCGCGTCCGAAATCTCTGCCGGGAATAATGATCTGTCTTCCCGAACCGAAGAACAGGCGTCTGCACTGGAAGAAACGGCAGCCAGTATGGAAGAACTGACGGCAACGGTAAAACACAACGCAGACAACGCGCATCACGCCAGCCAGCTGGTGATGGAAGCGTCTTCTACCGCGCAAAAAGGCGGTAACATTGTGGCTG
The DNA here is from genome assembly GCF_019049615.1 of Rahnella sp. BCC 1045. Lineage (NCBI taxonomy): Bacteria > Pseudomonadati > Pseudomonadota > Gammaproteobacteria > Enterobacterales > Yersiniaceae > Rahnella > Rahnella sp. BCC 1045. Next base: position 2,844 of record NZ_JAFMOZ010000114.1, read on the forward strand.
ACGTCGTCAGCACCATGAAAGATATCTCCGGCAGCTCGAAGAAAATTGCAGAGATCACCTCGGTTATTAACAGCATTGCCTTCCAGACCAACATTCTGGCGCTGAATGCCGCGGTAGAAGCCGCGCGGGCAGGCGAACAGGGGCGTGGATTTGCGGTGGTTGCCAGTGAAGTCCGAAATCTGGCCCAGCGCAGTGCGCAGGCGGCGAAAGAAATCGAATCACTGATCAGTGAATCCGTTTCCCGCGTCGACAGCGGTTCAAAACTGGTGGAAAACGCCGGTCAGACAATGAACGAAGTGGTGCGTTCAATCACGCATGTCACGGATATTATGGCGGAAATCGCTTCGGCGTCTGATGAGCAAAGCAAAGGCATCAGCCAGGTTGCGGTAGCAGTCACACAAATGGACAGCGTAACGCAGCAGAACGCCGCACTGGTGGAACAGGCTTCACACGCGGCGGTTTCGCTGGAAGAGCAGGCTGCATTGCTGAACAACGCCGTCGCGACGTTCAAACTCAAAGACAGCATCACGAATGTCGGAAAACGACCCGCCAGCGTGGTTCCTCAGCCGTTGTTACGGCCTGCAACCGGTGTAATGACATCGAAAAGCAGTGCAAACTGGGAAACGTTCTGAGATGAGAGTTAAGGCGTAAAAGGAAAGAAAACAGGCGGATAACCGGGAGGTTATCCGCTTTTTTATCAGCCTTCCTGACCGTTAAGATGCGACAGCAACATCTCTTCAATCAGTTCGCTACGACTGATATTGCGTTCTTCTGCCAGCTTATTGAGGGTATCAACAGCATCGGCGTTCATTTTCAGCTCTACGCGACGCAGACCGCTCGCTTTATCGCGGCGTAACTGGTTGCGCTTGTTGATCCTGAGCTGTTCATCACGGGAAAGCGGATTAGTTTTTGGACGCCCCGGACGGCGGTCATCTGCGAACAGATCAATCGTCGTGCGATCCAGTTGTTCTTTTGCCATAGGTAGCGGTACAACCAGGGAAGTTTTTACATCGGAAAACGGCAAGCCGATTCCTGACGAGCGTTTCACACATTTCGGGCTAAGAAACCCTGACCCAATTTACCCCCCGTAACTCACTTCGAGTAAAACGGGGCGGCAAAATTATAGCGCGCAATCATACACTGGCGCGCCTGGGGTTCACAACGCCTGATTGCCCTGATTTCATGTTAACTTTCGAAGTTGTGCAGACTTTTTGCACAATTTATCCCCAGGATGTTAAACCGACGGCGAATCGATGAAACGATGCACAGCGCGCAGGACGGCGTCGGGTTTTTCTGCGTGCACCCAATGACCGGCTCCGGCGACTACATAGGCTTTTGCCTGCGGGAACTGGCGGCCAATATCTTCGCGATACGCATCCTGCACATAAGGCGAATCCCCGCCACGGATGAACAGCGCCGGACAATCCCACGCCGGAACCTCTTCCCAGCCGACAATTTTGGCATATTCGTTCAGCAGAACCGGCACATTGAAGCGCCATTCTCCCTGCTGGAAGGACTTCAGAAGAAACTGAATCACCCCGTCTTCCTTTATATACTCACGCATACATTCGGTAGCGGAGGTACGGTCGCGCAATCCGGCCCCGGTGACGGCATTAATCGCAGCAAAAATCTCATCGTGACGGCGCACGTGATAATCCACTGGCGCGATATCAATGGCGATGAGCTTCTCAATTCTGTCGGGAATCAGCGCCGTCAGCGCCATAGCCGCTTTTCCGCCCATGGAATGGCCGATTACGATGAATTTTTTGAAACCGACTTCATCTAACGTTTCCATTAAATCCTGCGCCATCGCGGCGTAAGACATCTCCGGCGAACGCCCGGATTGCCCGTGATTACGCAAATCAACCTGCAACACTCTATGCTGTTGTTTCAGGTCGCGGGCGAGAACGCCCAGATTATCAAGGGTTCCGAACAGTCCGTGGATCAGGAGAACCGGCAGCGCATCGCTGCCAGCGACTTCAGGTTCTTGCAGGCGATAATGTAATTTCATGGCGAAGTTCATACAGATAAACAATCTCATTAGGTTATCATGAGTAGCGGATGATTTTTTTAAAACAGAAAGTTTCTGCCAGATGCCTGAGTGGGATTTGACAACGTGGAACAGAAGGCGAACGCAGCGAAAACGGGAAGTAATCTGCTTTTTGCTTAGCGACGCAATTCACCTGTTCGTAAACGCGTAGAAATTTGTATAATCCTTTTGAATGAATTTAGTAGAAAAAACAGTACTGGATAAAGATGAAAACTATTGAGGTTGACGAAGAACTCTACCGCTACATTGCCAGCCACACGCAAGCAATCGGTGAAAGTGCGTCTGATATTTTGCGCCGTATGTTGAAATTTACTGCTGGCCAGACCGCTCCTGCCGCGCCAGTAACATCCGCCGTTATTGCCGGGACCGTCGCACAGGAAAAACCTGTTGCCGCCGCCGCGCCGACGTCGCGTGATAAAGTCCGCGCCGTTCGCGAACTGTTACTGTCTGACGAATATGCAGAGCAGACCAAAGCGGTTAACCGCTTTATGCTGATCCTGTCGACCTTGTATTGCCTGAACCCAAAAGAATTTGCCGCTGCGACCGATTCACTTCATGGCCGCACGCGTACCTATTTTGCCGGCGACCAGCAAACCCTGCTGCAAAACGGCATTCATACCAAGCCTAAACACGTTCCCGGAACGCCGTATTGGGTTATTACTAACACCAACACAGGTCGCAAACGCAGCATGATCGAACACATCATGCAGCTCATGCAGTTCCCGGCGGAACTGACTGACAAAGTGTGCGGCACCCTCTAAATTTCAGCGTAAGGGAGAAGCGCCAGTGGCTAATCACCCCCGTGCAGGGCAACCTGCTCAGCAAAGCGATTTGATTAATGTGGCGCAGTTAACGTCACAGTATTACGTTCTGCAACCGGACCCGCAAAACCCGGCCCATGCCGTGAAATTCGGTACGTCCGGTCACCGCGGCAGTTCGTTGCGTCACAGCTTTAATGAAGCGCATATTCTGGCGATTGCGCAGGCGATTGCTGAAGTGCGTAAAGAGCAGGGCACAACCGGCCCGTGCTATGTGGGGAAAGACACCCACGCCCTGTCCGAACCGGCGTTTATCTCTGTGCTGGAAGTGCTGACGGCGAATGGCGTAGATGTCATTGCGCAGGAAAATAACGGTTTCACCCCGACTCCGGCGGTGTCTCACGCGATTCTGACGCACAATCTCAACGGCGGCGCGCTGGCGGATGGCATCGTCATCACGCCTTCGCACAACCCTCCGGAAGATGGCGGCATTAAATATAACCCGACCAACGGCGGCCCGGCAGATACCAATCTGACCTCCGTGATTGAGAAACGCGCTAACGCATTGCTGGCGGCTAAGCTCGCAGGCGTCAAGCGTCAGTCTCTGGATCTGGCGTGGAAAAGTGGCCATCTGGTGGCGCAGGATCTGGTTCAGCCGTTTATTGAAGGACTGACTGACATCGTCGATATGGCCGCGATTCAGAAAGCGGGCCTGAAACTCGGTGTGGATCCGCTCGGCGGTTCCGGTATCGAATACTGGAAGCGTATCGCAGAGCACTACAAACTGGATCTGACGCTGGTTAACGATGAAGTCGATCAGACTTTCCGCTTCATGCATCTCGACCACGACGGTGTGATCCGCATGGACTGCTCGTCTGAATCCGCAATGGCCGGCCTGCTGGCGCTGCGTGATAAATTCGATCTGGCCTTTGCAAACGACCCGGATTATGACCGCCACGGTATCGTGACGCCTGCCGGTCTGATGAACCCGAACCATTATCTGGCGGTGGCGATTCAGTACCTGTTCCAGCATCGTCCGCAGTGGGCCAAAGACGTCGCCGTCGGCAAAACGCTGGTTTCCAGTGCGATGATCGACCGCGTTGTTGAAGACTTAGGCCGTAAACTGGTCGAAGTCCCGGTGGGTTTCAAATGGTTCGTGGATGGCCTGTTTGACGGCAGCTTCGGTTTTGGTGGCGAAGAAAGTGCAGGGGCTTCTTTCCTGCGTTTCAACGGCACACCGTGGTCTACCGACAAAGACGGGATCATCATGTGCCTGCTGGCCGCGGAAATCACCGCCGTGACCGGTAAAAACCCGCAGGAACATTACAACGAACTGGCTGCCCGTTTCGGCGCGCCAAGCTACAACCGTATTCAGGCACCTGCGACTCACGCGCAGAAAGCCGCGCTGTCTAAACTTTCTCCTGAACAGGTGAAAGCTGACACGCTGGCCGGTGACCCGATCACTGCCCGTCTGACCAACGCTCCGGGTAACGGCGCGTCAATCGGCGGCCTGAAAGTGATGACCAAAAACGGCTGGTTTGCGGCACGTCCGTCCGGTACAGAAGAAGCTTACAAAATCTATTGTGAAAGCTTCCTCGGTGCTGAACACCGCGAACAAATCGAGAAAGAAGCGGTAGAAATCGTCAGCAAGGTGCTGGCCGACGCGAAATAAGTCCCTTTCTTCATCTCATCAAAAGCGCTGATTATTCAGCGCTTTTTTTTTGCCCGCGCTTCAGACATAAAAAGATATATCTAAATGCATTTTTCGGCTTGCCAGTTTCTGAAATTCGATCTAATTTAGATATATCGAAATAATTCGATATATCTAAATAGGACATAAATTATGTTTAGCAAAATGTTTGAAGGGCGCCATCGCGGTCACGGTTGCCGGGAAGAAGGGCATCGCGGTCATTGCCGTCATGAATCAGAACGCAGCGATCACAGCGAACGTCACATGTTGCGCCGCGATGGCCGCCATCGTGGCGAAGAACGCGGTGAGGAAGGGCGTGAACGTCGCGGACGTGGCGAAGGTCGTCGCGGGGGGCGTGGCGATCGCGGTGTACATCGTTTGTTTGAACACGGTGATTTGCGCCGTGTACTGCTGGCGCTGGTGGCGAAGAAACCGAGTCACGGTTATGAGCTGATCAAGGCGATTGAAGAAGCGTCGTCTGGCCTTTACGTGCCAAGCCCAGGCGTGATTTACCCGACGCTGACCCTGCTGGAAGAACAGGATTTCCTCGAGCCTGTCGCCACCGGCAATGGCCGTAAAAGCTATCAGATTACCGAAGCCGGGAAAGTGGAACTGGCGCAACATCAGGCTGCGGTAGATGTGATTTTTGCCCGTCTGGCTGGCGCACAGCGTCCGCCTGAAAATAATCTGGCAGAAGGCATTCATGAATCTATGCACCGTCTGCGTCATGCGCTGCGCACAAACATGATGCGCGCGGATTTGACGCCGGAGCAGGTTGTGCGGGTGAATGCAATTTTGCAACAGGCGGCTGAAAGTCTGGAAGCCGAATTCGGCGATGCTAAACCGGAGACTGATGAACCTAAGGCATAAAACGATAGCCCACGCCGGTCTCGGTCAGTAAATGACGCGGCCGGGTGGCGTCGGCCTCCAGTTTCTGGCGTAAATGCCCCATGTAGATGCGCAGATAATGACTGTGTTCGACGTAATTCGGGCCCCACACATGGCTCAGTAACTGACGCTGAGTAATGACTTTGCCGCTGTTTGCCAGCAGTTCAGCCAGCAGGCGAAACTCAATCGGCGTCAGATGACAATCTTCACCGTTGCGCTGTACGCGCCGGTTGATCAAATCCACCGTCACATCAGCAAACGTCACCAGCGGGCTTTCCTGCGAACTGCCCGCATGACGGCGTAACGCGACGCGAACCCGCGCCAGCAGTTCACCGACGCCAAACGGTTTTGTGAGGAAATCATCGGCACCGGCATCCAGCGCCGCAATCTTATCTTCTTCGCTGGTGCGTGCCGACAGCACAATAATCGGGATGGCGCTCCAGTGGCGCAAATCACGGATATAGGTCAGGCCGTCACCGTCCGGTAAACCGAGATCGAGAATAATCAGATCCGGTTTACGGGTTCCGGCCTCAATCAGCCCGCGTTGCAGTGTCTCACTTTCAAATACCCGTAAACCTTCCCCCTCAAGCGCTGTGCGCACAAAGCGGCGGATTTCTTTCTCGTCTTCCACAATTAAAATATTTACCGGGGATGCGCTCACGTTGCCTCGTCGATGTCTGTGTCCATATCCGTTTCCATGTCAGGCACTGCTTCCAGCGGCAGCCTGAAGCGGAAACGCGCGCCGCCGTCCGGGCCATTTTCAGCCCAAATCCGTCCGTCGTGTACTTCAATAATGGCACGACAAATCGCTAATCCCAAACCCACGCCGGGAATGGCTGACTCTTTATTTCCGCGGGCGAATTTTTCGAAAATCGCATGCTCCGCGCCTTCCGGAATTCCCGGACCATTATCCCAGACTTCGATCTCCAGCCAGTCGCCGAGCGGTAACGCTCTGATGCCGATGGTGGCACCGACACCGGCATATTTATGGGCATTTTCCAGCAGATTGATCAGCACCCGTTCGATCAGGCTTGCATCACAATTGACCAGCACCATTTCGGCAGGCAAATCGATTTCAATATGGTCATGTGCCAGCACCGGTTCCAGCATCCGCAGGGCACTGCCGGTGATTTCCTCCACCGACTGCCACTCTTTGCGCAGATTAAATCCGCCGGACTGAATGCGCGCCATATCCAGCAGATTGTTCACCAGTCGCGTGGTGCTCAGCACTTGCTGGCGGATCTGGCTGGCCTGTGGCGCATGTTTCGAGCCTTCGGAGGCCAGATCCAGCGTCAGGATTTCCGCCTGTCCAAACAGCACGGTGAGCGGTGTGCGTAAATCGTGGGAAAGCGCGGACAGCAGCGAGTTACGCAGTTGCTCACGCTCTGTTTCCAGACGTGATGTTTCCGCGCTGGCCGCAAGATGCAGACGCTCAAGGGCGTTGGCGATCAGCACCGTAAATGTCTGCAAAAGCCGCTGTTGTTCCGGCACCAGAAGCTGACGGATATTCGGCGGCTCAACTGCCAGCAAACCGCGCGATTCGCCCGAGGCCACCAGCGGCAGAAGCTGATACGGCACGCCGGGCAACGTATCGGTCCCGGCACCGGCGGGCAGTTTTTTATCGAAACTCCAGCGGGCAATGGCGTCGTCCACCACAATCGAGGTGATTTCACCGGCCGGTTGCACCAGTTCACCGTATTCATCGGGCAGCAAAATGGCCGTTTTGGCGTTCAGGCTGGAGGAAATAAAGTGGCGGCTGGTTTGCGCGATCGCTTCCGGTGTCAGCGACTGGCTCAGCCCTTTGGACATCTCATAAAGATGCTGCGCGCGCTTTTCACGGTGACGGGCGATGCGCGCCTGATAACGCACACCGGCAGTGAGATTCCCGATCAAAATCCCGACGATCAGCATGACGCCGAACGTCACCAGATATTGCGCGTCTGTGACGGCCAGCGACCCGCGCGGTTGCACGAAAAACAGATCAAAGCTGACGACGTTGATTACCGCCGCCAGCACCGAGGGCCAGCGGCCATAAAACAGCGCCACGATCACCACGCCAAGCAGATACACCATCACCAGGTTGGCCTGATCGAACGCGGGCACCAGCCATTGCGAAAGCACCGTAATGATGGCGCACAGCGCGACGGCCAGCGCACACCCGCGGATCTGGCGGCTGAAGCGGTCAACGAATGTCCGGGGATCCTGCTCTTTTCGCGACGAATTATTCGGGGTGTCTTCCAGACCGACGACAATCAGATCGAGATCGGGCCCGATCTCCGCCAGTTTATCGGCAAAGCTCGGGCCGAATTTCCAGCGTTTCTCGCGACGGCGGCCGGTCATCACTTTGCCCAGACGATGCTCGCGGGCGTAACGCAGAATGGCCTTTTCTTCCTGCGGATCGGCCAGCGTGGCGGTTTCCGCGCCGAGCTCCTGCGCCAGTTTCAGCGCATGCAAAATCGCGCGGCGCTGGCTTTCCGGCAAACGGTGCAGGCGCGGGGTTTCGACATATACCGCATGCCAAACGCAGCCCAGACGCGCCGCCAGACGTGACGCGACGCGAACCAGCTTCTCGTTGCCGCCGTCGTGACCAATGCACAGCAGCAACGCATCGCGGGTATGCCAGACGCGGCTGACGCCCTGATCGTCGCGGTATTCGCGCATCTGATCGTCCACGCGATCGGCGGTGCGACGCAGGGAAAGCTCGCGCAGGGCAATCAGATTGCCTTTGCGGAAGAAATGTTCGATGGCGCGTTCGGCCTGACCGGGGATATAAACTTTGCCTTCTTTCAGGCGCTGGCGCAGGGAGTCGGGCGGTAAATCCACCAGCACCACTTCGCTGGCGTCATCAAATAAACGGTCGGGCACCGTTTCACGAATAATAATGCCGGTCACGCCGCTGACCACGTCGTTCAGGCTTTCGAGATGCTGAACGTTCACCGTGGTAAACACGTCGATACCGGCATCGAGAAGTTCTTCGACGTCCTGCCAGCGCTTTGGATGGCGCGAACCGGCGGCATTACTGTGCGCCAGTTCGTCCATCAGGATCAGGGCAGGGCGGCGGGCCAGCGCGGCGTCGAGGTCAAATTCGTAAACCTGACGGCCGCGGTGGTGAATGCGTTTTGGCGGTAACAGAGAAAGCCCCGGCAGCAGCGCCTGCGTTTCCTGCCTTCCGTGGGTTTCCACCACGCCGACCAGCACGTCGAGACCGGTGGCGCGCAGACGCTGCGCTTCCTGCAACATGGCAAACGTTTTCCCGACGCCCGCACAGGCGCCGAAAAAGACTTTCAGTTGCCCGCGCGGCTTCTCGTTAGCGAGCGCCAGCAGGCTGTCTGGATCAGGGCGATCGTCAGTCATATTTTCCTTATTGAGATTTCAGTTCATCCAGTGCCTGATTCAGACCGAGTACGTTAACGACGTCGGGGCCGAGGAAACCAATCAGCGGTGATGATGTATTATCATCAATCAATTTATTCACTTGCGCCAGTGGCAGACCCCGCGCAGCCGCAATGCGTGGTGCCTGCCATTGGGCGGCTTCCACCGAAATTTGCGGATCTAAACCGCTGGCGCTGGCGGTCACCAGATCCACCGGCACAGCCGCAGGACTTAGCGGATTAGCCTTACGCAGCGCCGCCACACGGTCTTTCACCGCCTGATCCAGTGCAGGATTACTGGCCGCCAGATTACTGCCTGCGGACGCCATCGGATTATACGGCGAGTCAGAGGTGGCGGACGGACGTCCCCAGAAATAATCATTGCGGGTAAAATTTTGCCCGATCAGTTCTGAGCCAATCACTTTGTTGCTGCTGTCTTTCATCAGCGAACCTGTCGCCTGCGCGCGGAATACCAGCTCTGAAACGCCGGTGGTCAGCAGCGGATAAGCGACGCCGGTCGCCAGCGTCAGCAGAACCGTCATCACCAGAGCCGGGCGGACATAGGACATTCTTTTAACGGACATAATGGTCTTCCTCAAAAATCAGCTCAGATGTAAAACGGTCAGGATCACGTCAATCAGTTTGATACCGACAAACGGCACCAGCAGGCCGCCGACGCCATAAATCCACAGATTACGGCGCAACAGCGATGCGGCGCTCATGGCTTTATAGCTCACGCCTTTCAGCGCCAGCGGGATCAGAAACACAATCACCAGGGCGTTGAAAATAACCGCAGACATAATGGCCGACGACGGCGAGGTCAGATGCATCACGTTCAGCGCGTTCAGCTGCGGGTAGGTCGCCGCAAAGGCTGCCGGGATAATCGCAAAGTATTTCGCGACGTCGTTGGCGATACTGAATGTGGTCAGCGAACCGCGCGTCATCAGCATTTGCTTACCGATATGCACTACTTCAATCAGTTTGGTCGGGTTGGAATCCAGATCCACCATGTTCCCGGCTTCTTTCGCCGCTTGCGTACCGGAGTTCATGGCCACCGCCACGTCAGCTTGCGCCAGCGCCGGGGCGTCGTTGGTCCCGTCGCCGGTCATCGCGACTAAACGGCCTTCCGACTGATACTGGCGGATCAGCGCCAGTTTGGCTTCCGGCGTGGCCTCGGCCAGGAAATCATCGACACCCGCTTCAGCGGCGATCGCGGCGGCGGTCAGACGGTTATCCCCGGTGATCATCACCGTTTTGATACCCATTTTGCGCAGCTCGGCAAAGCGTTCTTTGATACCGCCTTTAACGATATCCTTCAGCTCCACCACGCCCAGCACCTTCGCACCTTCTGCGACGACCAGCGGCGTGCCGCCTTTACGCGCCACGTTTTCCACCAGCCCGTCAACGGCTTTCGGGAACGTACCGCCGTTGGATTCCACATGACGACGGATGGCGTCCACCGCACCTTTACGGATATTCCGGTCGCCGACGTTCACGCCGCTCATGCGGGTTTGCGCAGAGAACGGCACAAAGGTCGCATTCAGTGAATGAATATCGCGCTCGCGCAGGTTAAAGCGTTGTTTCGCCAGCACCACGATACTGCGGCCTTCCGGTGTTTCATCGGCCAGCGACGATAACTGTGCGGCATCGGCCAGTTCCTGTTCCGTCACCTGAGGCGCGGGCAGAAACTGCGATGCCTGGCGGTTACCCAGCGTAATGGTGCCGGTTTTATCCAGCAGCAGCACATCCACGTCACCGGCGGCTTCCACCGCACGGCCACTGGTGGCAATAACGTTGGCTTCCAGCATGCGGCTCATCCCCGCAACGCCGATAGCTGACAGCAAACCGCCGATGGTGGTCGGGATCAGACACACCAGCAGGGCGACCAGAACGGTGACGGTGACCGGAATACCGGCGTGACTGGCGTCCACGCTGAACAGCGAGAACGGATACAGCGTGGCGGTTGCCAGCACGAACACCAGCGTCAGCGCCACCAGCAAAATGGTCAGCGCCACTTCGTTAGGGGTTTTGCGACGTTTCGCGCCTTCGACCATGGCAATCATGCGGTCAAGGAAAGTATCACCGGGATTGGCCGAACACTCGACCACCAGCCAGTCGGACAACACGCGTGTCCCGCCAGTGACGGACGAAAAGTCCCCGCCGGATTCGCGGATCACCGGTGCGGATTCCCCGGTGATGGCACTTTCATCGACGGACGCGCCGCCGATCAGCACTTCGCCGTCACACGGCACGGTGTCTCCGGCTTCGATCAGCACATAATCGCCTTTGCGCAGCGTATCGGCCGCGACTTTGATCACCGGTGATTCCGGGCGCGGTTCGTAAATCTTCTTCGCCCAGCTGGTTTTCTGCACGCCTTTCAGGCTCTGCGCCTGCGCCTTACTGCGGCCTTCCGCCAGCGCTTCGGCGAAGTTAGCAAACAGCACGGTGAACCACAGCCACAGCGACACACTGCCGGTAAAAGCGGCGCTGCCGTCGGTGTGGTGTGACAGAATCGCCAGCCAGATAAGCGTGGTGAGAATACTGCCCAGATACACCACGAACATCACCGGGTTGCGCCACTGAACGCGCGGATCCAGTTTTTTCACTGAATCCAGCAGGGCGGTGCGGATCAGTTGAGGTTCAAATAATGCACGTTGTTTACGGCTCATTTTATTAATCTCTATATTCATTAATTCAACGAATTACGCAGCATTACTGTGCTGACCAAACCTGCAAATGTTCTGCGACCGGCCCCAGCGCCAGCGCCGGAATAAAGGTCAGCGCACCGACCAGCAACACGGTGCCGACCAGCAGGCCGATAAACAGCGGACCGGACGTCGGCAGTGTGCCGTTGCCGGCTTTCTGACGTTTTTTCGCTACCAGCGAACCGGCGATAGCCAGTACCGGAAGGATTACGCCAAAGCGTCCGAAGAACATGCATACCGCCAGCAACAGGTTGTAGAACGGCGTATTGACGCTCAGCCCTGCAAACGCGCTGCCGTTGTTATTGGCGGCAGAAGACACGGCGTAAAGCACTTCGCTGAACCCGTGCGCACCGGGGTTTGCGATCCCCGCGCGACCGGCATCGGTGACCAGTGCCAGCGCGGTGCCGAGCAGTACGAGCGTGGGTGTCACGAGGATCGCCAGCGCGGTCATCTTCATGTCGTAAACGTCGATTTTCTTGCCGAGATATTCCGGCGTGCGGCCAATCATCAGCCCGGCGATAAACACCGTTAGCAGCACAAACAGCAACATGCCGTACAGCCCGGAGCCCACACCGCCGAACACCACTTCACCGATTTGCATCAGCCACATTGGCACCATGCCGCCGAGTGCAGTGAAAGAATCGTGCATGGCGTTAACCGCGCCGCAGGAGGCCGCCGTCGTGACGACCGCATACATTGCCGACGCCAGAATGCCGAAGCGGCTTTCCTTCCCTTCCATGTTGATGTTGCTGTTAGCGCCAAGCATCGTGAAGTGCGGATTGCCTTTGAGCTCTGCGTACATCACCACTACCACTGAGACGACGAAAATCACTGACATCGCCCAGACCAGCGCGTTGCCCTGGCGGTTGTCACCGACCACACGACCAAAAGCAAAACACAGCGCACAAGGGATGATGAAAATCGCCAGCATCTGCGCCATGTTGGTCAGCGCCGTCGGGTTCTCAAACGGATGCGCGGAGTTTGCACCGAAGAAACCGCCACCGTTGGTCCCCAGCATTTTGATGGCTTCCTGAGAGGCCACCGGCCCCATCGGCAGCGTCTGCTGCAAGCCTTCCAGTGTGGTGATGTGCTGATACGCTTCAAAGTTTTGAATCACGCCCTGACTGACGAAGAACAGCGCCAGCAGGAACGACACCGGCAGCAGCAGATAGATTGTGATGCGCCATAAATCCGTCCAGGCGTTACCGATGGTTTGCGCGGAAGGGCGTGCAAAAGCGCGGATCAGCGCAAAGGCAACGGCGATACCCGTGGCGGCAGAAAGGAAGTTTTGTACCGTTAAACCGACCATCTGGCTGAGATAGCTCAGCGTATTTTCGCCGCTGTACGCCTGCCAGTTGGTGTTGGTCACGAAACTGACGGAGGTGTTAAACGCCAGATCCCAGGACATCCCGCCGAAATGCTGCGGGTTCATCGGTAAAACGCCCTGCGCCATCAGCATGGCGGTCAGGACAATAATCCCCAGAATGTTGAATACCATGATCGCCAGCGCGTACTGCCACCAGTTCATCTCAGCCTCGCGGCTGCCGGAAGTGCGTAATACGCCGTATTCGATGCGCTGTAAAAATGCGCCGGGCTGTCCTTCAATCAGTTGAGCAATAAAGTTACCCAGTGGTTTTGCCAGCAGCAAAAGCACCAGCATAAAACTGGCAATCATTAAGAATCCGGTTGCGGCCATTTAAAAATCCTCCGCATTCAGCAGGGCATAAACCAGATAGCCGAGCAGCAGGAGAACCAGCAATGCGCCGCAGATTACGCCAACAGTCACAATCCACCTCCACAGGTGTGTTTTTATGTTGGGAGGAGAATAAGAAAAGGCGGGAAAAGATCCTGAAAAGAAAGGGCATCGCGGTGTAAAAAAAGTATAAAAATGCGCAAAAATGAAACCCAAGAGAAACTTTAAACACGTATTTATTTAACTATTTTGTAACTCAATTACAGCGATAGCCAAAAAATGGCGAAAATTTACACTTTAAAGTGGTCAGATGAGTAGTAAAATTTCACCGGTTGCAGTAAAATTTTTCGCAACTTACAGTTTCCGAAAAATAGATACAGGAGCAACGCCATGAATGAATACACGCCGTACACAATGACCCGCATACTGGCCCGCCGCGCTTTTGTTATCGCAGCCGGTGTGCTGGCCCTGCCGGTCATGTTGTTCCGCGCTGACCGCGCCCGTTTTTACAGCTATTTACACCGTGTCTGGATGAAAACCAGCGATAAGCCGGTGTGGCTGAGTCATGCTGAAATGGCGACCCAGGATTTCTACTGATTTAGCTCCCCTCCCGGCCTCCCCCTTCGCAGGGGGAGGAGCCAGAAACCCCGTTTCCCAACGGGGTTTTTTATTGTCCTTTTTAGAAACCTGTACAACATTATTTTTATGTATAACTTATGATAAGGTTATACATGAGGGTGATGATCTGCTGACACTCCCATTTCTTCCTTCAACGCCGGGAGCTGACAATGACGAAAACAATTCCTATTGGTATCAGCGCATGCCTGCTGGGTGACAACGTCCGTTTCGATGGCGGCCACAAGCGTTTCGCATTTGCAGTAGAGCAACTCGCGCCTTATGTTCGCTTCGAACCGGTTTGCCCTGAAATGGCGGTTGGTCTGCCGACGCCGCGTCCGGCACTGCGACTGGTCAGAAGGGATGACGGCGTTGCGATCCGTTTCAGCAATGACGAAACCGTCGATATCACCGGCAAAATGCAGAGCTATTCTGAAAAACGTGTCGCGCCTATGACGCACCTGTGTGGCTATATCGTTTGCGCGAAATCCCCAAGCTGCGGCATGGAACGCGTGCGGGTTTACAGCGCCAACGGCAAGGATGCAAAGAAAAGCGGCACCGGAATTTTTACCGCGGAGCTGATGAAACAGCATCCGTGGCTGCCGGTGGAAGAAGACGGCAGGTTGAATGATCCCGTCCTGCGCGAGAATTTCGTTGAACGCGTTTTCACGTTGTTTGAGCTGAATCAGCTGCGCGAAAGTGGCCTGACACGCGGCAAACTGATGGCGTTTCACAGCCGCTACAAACTTTCCCTGCTGGCCCATTCGCAGCCGGAATACCGTGAGCTCGGGCGTTTTGTCGCCGCGATGGCGGAGTGGGATTCCCTCGATGAATACTTTCTTGAATACCGCCAGCGCCTGATGAATCTGTTGCAGCACAAAGCCACGCGGCGCAATCACACCAATGTGCTGATGCACGTTCAGGGCTATTTCCGTAAACAGCTGAATTCGTCACAGCGCCAGGAACTGGCGGGACTGATCGACCGTTACCGTCAGGGCGTGCAGCCGCTTCTCGCGCCCATCACGTTACTGAAACATTACATGTCGGAATATCCCGACGCCTACCTTTCGGGCCAGCGTTATTTTGAGCCCTATCCTGAAGCCTTATGCTTACGATACGGACATTAGAAGGACAGTTATGACCACGCATTTAGTCTGGTTCCGCAACGATCTGCGCATTACCGATAACCGTGCATTACACGCCGCCTGTGAGGATCCGCAGGCGCGCGTGATCGCGATATTTATTGCCACGCCGGAGCAGTGGAAACAGCACGAGATGGCGCCGCGTCAGGCGACGTTTATCTACCAGCACCTTCAGGCATTACAGCATTCCCTGGCAGAGCGCGGTATTGCGCTGCATTACCATCAGTGTGATGATTTTGCTGACAGCGTGAGCTGGCTGAAAGATTTTTGCGCCAGTGAAAAGGTTGATGCGCTTTTCTACAACAAACAGTATGAAATCAACGAGCGTCAGCGGGATCTGGCGCTGGAAAAAGCGGTCAGCGATACCGTCATGTGCCACGCTTTTGATGACAGCCTGCTGTTGCCACCGGGATCTGTCACCACCGGTAACGACGAAATGTACAAGGTTTACACGCCGTTCCGCCGGGCTTTTTTGGCGCGGCTGACGGAGTCTGACAGCCGTTCCCTGCCTGCGCCGCAGGCGCGTGAAAACGTAGAAAAACCGGTGATGCATAAACTGATGCCGTTTGATTATCCGCTGGCGGCCATCGGCGATGATTTTGCAATCGGCGAGGAAGCCGCCCGGAATCAGTTGCGCAGTTTTTGCCGCGAGCAGGTGCAGGATTATCTCGAACAGCGCGATTTACCGGCCATCGACGGCACCAGTTCGTTGTCGCCTTATCTGGCGATTGGCGTGCTTTCGCCGCGTCAGTGCCTTAACCGTCTGCGTACGGAATGCCCCGACGTGCTGGAAAAAACCGACGGCGGCGCATTCGGGTGGCTGAACGAACTGGTGTGGCGCGAGTTTTACCGCCATCTGATCGTCGCCTGGCCGAAGCTTTGCAAACATCAGCCTTTTGTTGAATGGACTGACAGCGTGCGCTGGCGCGATGCGCCGGACGATTTGCAGGCGTGGAAAAACGGTAAAACCGGCTATCCGATTGTGGATGCGGCGATGCGCCAGCTAAATTCCACTGGCTGGATGCACAACCGTCTTCGGATGATTGTCGCCAGTTTCCTGGTGAAAGATTTACTGATCAACTGGCGCGAAGGCGAGCGCTATTTTATGTCGCAACTGCTCGACGGCGACCTTGCCGCTAACAATGGCGGCTGGCAGTGGGGCGCTTCCACCGGTACCGACGCCGCACCGTATTTCCGCATTTTCAACCCGACCACACAGGGCGAACGGTTCGATAAAGCCGGACGCTTTATCAAGGCCTGGCTGCCGGAACTGGCGGATGTGCCGGAACGAGACATTCATCAACCGCATCGTTGGGCTGAAAAACAGCATCGCGTGCTAGACTATCCGCTGCCGGTTATCGATCACGCCCGTGCCCGCAAGGACACGCTGGCGGCGTTTGAGGCGGCGAAAAAGCGCAGTCAGCCTGAGGGCTGACCTTATCGAGGCTCACCACGACAAGGAGCGATGTGATGAAAAAATACCTGCTGGCGCTGATGATTGGCTGCTGGATTAACCCGGCAGCCGCGGGCTTTGATGTCATCGCCCTCGGGGTTAACGGCGGCGTCGAAGAGGGCAATCTGACGTCATATCTGGTGCGCAGCGATGACCAGAAACTGTATCTCGGGCTGGATGCCGGGTCGGTTTTACCGGGGATCCGCAAGGCGCTGGAGAAGGGGAGTTTCCCTGAGGTGACGGCAGAAAACGCCACCCCGCTGACGCCGCAGGGCGCGGTCTTCCGTAATCTGATTGGCGGTTATTTTATCAGTCATGGTCATCTCGACCATCTGGCCGGGCTGATTATCAGCTCGCCGGAAGACACGAAAAAGCCGATTTACGGCACCGCCGACACTATCGGCACATTGCGTCAGCATTACTTCAATGGTCGCGTCTGGCCGAATTTCACGGATTCCGGCAGCGGCCTGCGCATCGGCACGTACCGCCTGAATCTGCAACGCCCCGATCAGCGTTTCTCGCTGGGGCTGACCGGCCTTGATGGCCGCATCTTCCCGCTTAGCCATGGCGGCACGCCATCGAGCATGATTCTGATCAGCCGCAATAAAGAGTCGTTTGCTTTCTTCGGTGATACCGGTCCGGATGAAGTGGAGAAATCGAAAAACCTCGACGCCACCTGGCGCGTGCTCGGCGAAGAGATCAAAGCGAAACGCCTGAAAGGGATAATCATCGAAACGTCGTATCCGGACGGCGTGCCCGACAGCAAACTTTTCGGACATCTGACGCCAGACTGGTTGCTCAAAGAACTTGGCTACCTGCAACAATACGCCGGTGGCGAAGGTTCGCTGAACGGGCTGACGGTAATTATCAGCCACGTCAAACCCAGCCTGAAAGCCGGTGCCGATCCCGAAAAAGAGATCATGGCGCAGCTTGAGAAAGGCAATAATCTGGGTCTGAAGTTTGTCCGGATGCAGCAGGGTGACAGACTGACGCTGGAATAGGGGGTAAAAAAGAGGGAAACGGCCGTTTCCCTCTGAGCTGTATCGCGTTAATCCACCCGCGGGCTCAGCGCCTGCAACAGCGGATCTAAATGGGTATTCATTTTCTGATAAACGTCTGCATTCAGTGCGTTATAAAGCTGATGATTTTTCCCGTCGGGCGTGAAATGTTCGCCCATCCGCACCATCTTTTCGGTCGCTTTTTCGTAGCTGTCAAATACACCCGCGGCCATTCCGGCGTTGACCGCGCACCCGACGGCGGCCGAGCCTTTCATCAGATTACGTCGGGTCGGTACGCCAAACACGTCGGCGAAGATTTGCATGAATAAATCACTGTTTGCGCCGCCGCCGGAAATAATCAGGCCTTTGAACGGTATGCCCAGTTCGTCCGCCATCTTATCCATATGATTTTTCATGGTAAACGCGATGCCTTCGAGCATTGAGCGGTACATATGTGCGCGGGTATGGCGTCCGTCAAATCCTATCATCGCGCCTTTGCGGAACTCGGCTTCTGACGGCGGTGCCCAGTCGTGAACCGTCAGCAATCCTTCGCAGCCTGCCGGAATTTTCGTCGCTTCACGGTTGAGTAATTCTTCGATGCTCAGGTCTTTCTCCTGCGCATCGGCCAGCGCGGCGGCACCAAACTGGTCGCGGAACCAGCTGATGGTCCACATTCCGCGGCGCACGCCCATACATTCATACAAATAATGCCCCGGAACTGACGCCTGGAACGGCCAGAAGTTTTGCGCATTTTTGACGTTTTCGTGGCCGTGAACCATCGCGCCAATGTAGGTGCCCAACGAAATCAGTGCGATACCCGGTTCGAGCGTGCCTGCGCCCAGCGCCTCGACGGCTTTGTCGTGCGCGGTAGCAATCACCGGGATCCCGGCGGGCAGGCCAATCTGGCGCGCGGCTTTTTCACTCAGATAGCCGAGCATCTCACCGGGTTTCACCACATCGAAAACCTGACTGCGGCTCAGGTTGCAGCTTTCCCATTGCGCAGGATCGGTGCTCCAGTCCAGCATGTCATTGTCCATCGGCCACCAGCCGATGTAATTGGCGCAGGTATCTTTAAATTCGCCGGTCAGGCGGTGAGTGATGTAGCCGGATGTCGTCGTGACATATTTCACCTCGCCGTAGCACTCAAGTGGCTGATAAGGTTTATTCAGGCGCTTATCCATCCAGTTGATCACCGGCCACGCCAGCTCGCCGTTGCCTTTGAGCAGCACGCGGCAGCAGCGGATGACGCACACGCCCATCGCCAGAATCTGGCTCGCGTCGCCGCCCTGCGCATAGAAGTTGTCCATGACTTTGCCGAAGGCGACTTTCAGGGAATCCCACAGGTCATCGTCCGGGTGTTCAGCCAGCAGCGGCGCGGGGATATCCAGTTTTCGCAACGCCTGTTTGCCTTCGCAAATGACGTTGCCTTCCGTATCGAAAATCACCACTTTTGCACTTTGTGTACCGACATCCACGCCCATCAGATATTTTTTGTTCATTGAAAAACTGTCCATATTTAACGCTCCGTTAGATGAATTCGTGTGTTGGCTGCTTTGCGGTCCCGGCCGGAACGGCGTGGCTGCGGATATTTCTGATCAGTAATGCTGTAAAAATAAGCACCATGGCCGTGGCCGCCAGGCCGAGCAGCCACATGTTGCGATAGGCCACGGCGGCGGGCAGGGTGTCCTGCCAGTGGCCGACCAGCGGATAAACAAACACGTCTGGCAGAAAGCCAATCACTGAGCAAATCCCGACCGTGGTGCCCATGATGTATTTCGGCGTGCGGGCTTCGCCGATGCAGGCAAAATACAACCCGCGCGAAGCGTAACAGGCGAACGCCAGCAGCAAAATAAGCCCGATGCCAATGAAGACGGATGAGGGATGCGCGTTGGTTATCAGCAAAACGACCAGCGTGATAATGCTCACGAGTGACAATAGCTGGACGGCACGGGTCGGGGATTTCAGCCGGGTATAAGTGGTGATAATGCCGCCCAGCGGGCCGCACAGCGCGCGGAAAATCTTGTTGATGACGATGCCCATATAGCTGGCGGCGACCAGCGTCATGCCATACATTTCCGTCAGATAGTTGGTGGAATAGCTGAGGATCGCGTAGATGGTGTAAACGCCGAAAATGATCAGGCTGCAATACCAGGTGGTACTGATTTTCAGCACCGAAGTGATGTCTTTCAGGCTGAACTTTTGCGTGCCGCTCTCGTCGCTGCGGACCGTAAAACCGTCCTGCACGAAGAACCAGCACAGCACGCCCAGCAGGATATAAACGCCGCTGTAAATCAGGATCACGGCTTTCAGGCTGGCAGGATTTTCCGGGGCGAACAGGGAAAAGACCCACATCGTAAAGACCGCCAGCGCCATGACGCCGACCCCGCGCAGGCCTTCCATCCAGCCCATAATTTTGCCCTGTTCCTCGTGATTTCCGAGCAACGACGCGGCTTTTATGGAAACGGACCACAGCATTAAAATCGTGGTAATGGCGAACGCCACCTGAATGACGATCATCACCCAGAATGGCGGATAGACGGCCATTAATAAGCCCAGCAGGCCGGTGACGATCATGGCAAAACTCATCATTTTTTTGTGTGAGAATTTATCGGCAATAATTCCGCTGGGTGCATATAAAATAATCGCCGTAATACCGAATGTGCTCATAATTAACCCTATTTCGGTATTGGAAAATCCCATGAACTTTGCCATGGGTATTTGGTAGATATAACGTAAGTAAGCCAGATCAAAACTGACACCGCCGCTGATACTTATTATTGCCAGCGTCAGCCAGCGACGAAAATTAGAAGGTTCCATATTGCTGCCCTGTATTTTTAGCGGATTAAGGCAAAAAAAAAGAGAAAAGCAGACTTCCCCGCAGGAGGGAAGTTACTTTTCTCTTGATCTCTGGTAACTGAGAATAGTAATAGCATGCCGCAATATTAATTTACCGTGAGAAATCTCACAGAATTATTAAACGAGTTTTTTGTGAGTCTGCTCACGGAATCCGGCTAATTAAACATGGTACACCTTAAAGCCAGTTACTAGAGCCGATGAGAAAAGTAGCTTCCCTTTATTTCCGGGGAAGATTGCTTTTCTCTTTTTTTTTGGATTTTTTCAGGTAAGGAGCTTCACCATGTCGTTGAACGCGCTGAATGAGTTTTCACTGGATTTCTTCTCTCTGAAAGGAAAAACGGCCATCGTCACTGGCGGAAATAGTGGTTTGGGCCAGGCCTTTGCGGTCGCACTGGCCAAGGCCGGAGCCAATTTGTTTATTCCGAGTTTCATTATGGACAAAGGCGAAACGCGTGAACTGATTGAATTGCAAGGAAGTCGCGTTGAGTTTATGCAGGTAGACATCACCGAGAAAGGCGCACCGGCGCGTGTGATTGAGCAATGTCTGAAAACCTTCGGCACGGTGGATATTCTGGTCAACAACGCCGGGATCTGTAAGCTCAATAAAGTGCTGGATTTTGGTCGTGAAGACTGGGATCCGATGATTAATATAAATCTGACCGCGGCGTTCGAATTAAGCCATGAAGCCGCGAAAATCATGATCCCTAAAAATGAAGGGAAAATTATTAATATTTGTTCGCTGTTCTCATATCTGGGCGGGCAATGGTCTCCGGCTTATTCCGCCACAAAACATGCGCTGGCTGGCTTTACCAAAGCGTATTGCGACGAACTTGGGCAATATAACATTCAGGTCAACGGGATTGCGCCGGGATATTACGCCACCGATATTACGGTTGAAACCCGGAAAAACCCGGTCACCAATCAGCGCGTATTAGATCACATTCCGGCAAACCGCTGGGGAGAAACCCAGGATTTAATGGGGACAATGGTCTTCTTAGCCAGTCGCGCGTCAAATTATGTTAACGGACACCTTGTGGTTGTCGATGGCGGTTATTTAGTCCGTTAATTTTGTTATGCGTATTCAGGGTGGTTCCTGAGTCTGATTTAAATTTACTGAAGAAATAAGGATTATTTATGTCGTTATCCCGTGAAGCCATTGTTGATCATTTAAAAGAGATCGTCGGTCCGGCGCAGGTCATTACCGATGAGGAAGTGCTGAAGAAAAACAGCGTCGATCGCTTCCGTAAGTATGCCGATATTCATAACGTTTTCACGCTGCCACTGCCTGCGGCGGTCGTGAAGCTGCACAACACGCAGCAGGTATCCGACGTGCTGGCGTTTCTGAATAAACACGAAATTAACTGCGTGCCGCGTACCGGCGCATCCGCCACTGAAGGCGGGCTGGAAACCGTGGTGAAAAACTCGGTGGTGCTCGACGGTTCCGGTCTGAATAAAATCGTCAAAATCGATATCCGCAATATGCAGGCGACGGCGCAGTGCGGCGTGCCGCTGGAAGTGCTGGAAAATCAGCTGCGTGCGCAGGGTTACACCACCGGACATTCGCCGCAGTCCAAGCCGCTGGCGCAGATGGGCGGCCTGGTAGCCACGCGCAGCATCGGGCAGTTTTCCACGCTGTATGGTGCCATTGAAGACATGGTGGTCGGGCTGGAAGCGGTGTTCCCGGACGGAAAAATCACCCGCATCAAAAACGTGCCACGCCGGGCGGCCGGGCCGGATATCCGCCATGTGATTATCGGTAACGAAGGTGCGCTGTGCTATATCACTGAAGTGACGGTGAAAATTTTCAAATACATGCCGGAAAATAATCTGTTCTACGGTTATACGCTGGAAAACATGCAAACCGGTTTCGACATTCTGCGTGAAGTGATGGTTGACGGTTATCGTCCGTCCATTGCCCGTCTGTATGACGCCGAAGACGGCAGCCAGCATTTTACGCATTTCGCTGACGGTAAATGCGTGCTGATCTTCATGGCCGAAGGGACGCCGGGCATTGCGCGGGCGACTGGTGCAGGCATCGAAGGGATTGTGGCGCAGCATCCGGAATGTCAGAAAGTGGACAGCGCGCTCATCGAACGCTGGTTTAACCACCTGAACTGGGGCCCGGAAAAAGTGGCTGCAGAGCGCGAGCAAATCCTGAAGACCAATAACATGGGCTTCACCACGGAAGTCTCCGGGGACTGGTCGAGCATTCACACTATTTATGAAAATGTCATTCGCCGCATTAGCGATGAATTCCCGCACGCGGACGATATCACCATGCTCGGCGGTCACTCCTCTCACAGCTATATCAACGGCACCAACATGTATTTTGTCTACGATTACAACGTGATGGACTGCAAGCCGGAAGAGGAAATCAACAAGTACCACAATCCGCTGAACAAAATTATTGTCGAGGAAACCATCAAACAGGGCGGCTCGATGGTACATCACCACGGCATCGGCAAACACCGCACGCACTGGACCAAAGATGAGCACGGCAGCGCCTACTACATTCTGAAGGCGCTGAAAGACGTTTACGACCCGAAAGGGATCATGAATGCGGGCACAATTTATCCGATTGAAAAATAATGTGATTTACACCTCCCCCTGTGAAGGGGGAGGTGTTAGGAGGGGGGCTTGGCTGGCGGCTATGCAGTTTGAGTTCACCCCCCATTTTCCCTTCTTAAAAGGGAAGAATAATGAGCATCACCCGACACGGAGCGAAACATGGCCGCAGATAAAACGGTTCAGGTCAGTATGGATGACATCCCGCTCAACGCCTTTCACATCAAAATGGCCGGGCTAACTTTCGGCGCGCATCTGACAGACGGTTATGTGCTCGGCATGATTGGTTTTGCACTGGTTCAGCTCACGCCGCAAATGCAGCTGACGCCGTTCTGGCAGGGGCTGATCGGCAGTTCCGCGCTGTTTGGCCTGTTTATCGGCAGCCTGTTTCTGGGATGGTTATCCGATCATATTGGCCGCCAGAAAATTTTTAATTACAGCTTTATCATCATCACGCTGGCCTCTGTTGGTCAGTTTTTTGCCCAGACGCCGGAACAGTTGTTCTGGCTGCGCGTGCTGGTGGGTATCGGGCTGGGCGGTGATTATTCCGTCGGGCACACCATGCTGGCGGAGTTTTCCCCGCGTAAACACCGGGGCATTTTGCTCGGTTCTTTCAGCGTGATATGGACGCTCGGCTACGTCAGCGCCACGCTGACCGGCCATCTGATGGCCGATTTCGGCCCGGACGCCTGGCGCTGGCTTTTGGCCTCATCGGCGATCCCGGCGGTTCTGATTATGTTGCTGCGCATCGGCACGCCGGAATCTCCGCGCTGGCTGATGCAAAAAGGGCAATTCGCAGCGGCGCATCGCGTGGTGCTGCGCTGTTTTGGCCCGAACGTCACGCTTAACGATGAGATCGCCGTGGCGACTTCGCATCATCTTAAAACCCTTTTTTCGGCCAGATACTGGCGGCGGACGGCGTTTAACAGCCTGTTCTTTGTCTGTCTGGTGGTGCCGTATTTTGCGATTTATACATTTTTGCCCGCCATTATCGCCCTCATTGGCCTGACGCCCGGCCTGAGCACGGATTTGCTTCTCAATACCTTGCTGGTGGCGGGCTCGCTGGCCGGAATTGGCCTGACGGTGACCTGCTCCCGACGCGGCTTTCTGATTGGCTCGTTCCTTTTGCTGACGTTTTGTCTCGCTGTGATGAGCGTACTTCCTGAAGGCTATGCCGGATTAACGCTCTTTCTGTTTGCCCTGTTCACACTGGCTATTTCAGCGGTCAGCAATCTGGTCGGCGTGTTTCCGGCTGAGAGTTTCCCCACCGATATCCGCTCGCTGGGCGTCGGATTTGCGACGTCGATGAGCCGTTTCGGTTCGGCTATCGGCACCGGTTTACTGCCGGTTTCCGTGCTGACGCTGGGGATCCAAAACACCACGCTGCTGCTGGCGGGAATATTGCTGCTGGGCGCGGTCATTTCGATTCTCTGGGCACCGGAAACTAAAGGAATGACGCTGGTCGGCGCGTCTTCACCGCTTACCGTGGCGAAACAAGGAAATGGCCTGTGAATATTGTTGTGTGCGTAAAAGTGGAACCGGATTTATCGATGCTTTCGGCCAGCGACTGGCAGGCGGCTGAGCAAAAGGGCATTTCCTATGATTTTGCCCGCTGGCAGCTGAGCGGATTTGACCAGAGCGCGGCAGACATGGCCCTGAGCCTCACCGACGCCAGCCTGACATTGCTCACCGTCGGCGGCGAACAGACCACACCGGTGCTGAAAACGTTGCTGGCGCTGGATTTTCAGCGCGCGGTGCGCATTGACGCAGGGGCTGAGGATCTGCGTTTTCATCCCGAAGCCATCGCTGTGCTGATTGCCGGTTTCCATCATCAGGACGAAAAAACCGGGGTGATTATTTTAGGCCCGCAGAGCAGTGAAGGGCAGAACCGGCAAACCGGGCCGCTGCTGGCGGAAATGCTGGGCTGGCCGTGTATCACGCAGGTTTGCGATATCAGGCGCGCTGAAGACCCAACGTTGTTGCGCGTCGTC
This sequence comes from Rahnella sp. BCC 1045, assembly GCF_019049615.1. Lineage (NCBI taxonomy): Bacteria > Pseudomonadati > Pseudomonadota > Gammaproteobacteria > Enterobacterales > Yersiniaceae > Rahnella > Rahnella sp. BCC 1045. Next base: position 27,619 of record NZ_JAFMOZ010000114.1, read on the forward strand.
AGGAAAACGCCGGAAGCGGTGCAGACACTCACTGTGCGGCTGCCGGTAGTGCTGGTCGCCGGGCAGGCTGCGCAGGATCGCCTGTTGCGTATTCCGACGCTGAAACAAAAACTGGCGGCGGCGCGCAAACCTCTTGATGTCCTGCGGGCAGAATCGCTCGCGAAATTACCGCCGGTGCCGGTCGTTACGCTGGCTCTGAGAAATGCGCGACGCGGCGCAATGATCATCGAAGGCGGCAGCCCGGCGGACAAAGCCCTGACGCTGTATACCGGTTACCTGAAATCGCGGGGAAACCGATGAACATCGCTATTATTCTTGACTGCCGCCAGCGGGGATTTTTGTCGCAGGCGCAGATGCAAAATGATTTTCTCCGCGCGAATCCGATGTTATCCGGTTCCGCCGAGATGTGGTTGTTGTATGACGCAGATAAGCCGGATGTTTTACCGCAAATGGCCTGCGATGTGCGGCATATCGTCTGGATTTCGCTTCCCGAAAACGGCCTGGCAGAACCGGCGCTAGAGGCACTGACGGCTTTGTTTGATCAGCGTCCGGCAAAACTTTTACTGTGCGCAAGCGGTGAAGCGGCGGACGAACTGGCCACACGGCTGGCGTACCGGATCGGTGGTGTCAGTGGAACCGGCGTCGTTAAAGCCGAAAGAAGTGAAACACACTGGCGTGTGGTCAGGCCCGCGTACGGCAGCCGGATGTGGGCGACGCGAACGCTGAACGGTTCTTCGCTGTGTATTTCGGTGGCGGCAACGGGCGGGAAAACCGCGCGAACCACGCCAGTTCACGCCCAAGAAACAGATTTTTCAGCGCCGTCTGCGCCAGCTGGCTGGCTGGTGGATTTTCAGCAGGAACCGCAACTGCCGGATAACGGTTTGCATAATGCCTCCGCCGTTCTGGTGATCGGGCAGGGAGCGGGCAGCGCGGAACAAGTGCGGCGGCTGGAGGCATTCGCCCGGCAAATCCACGCAGAGCCGGGATGCAGCCGTCCTGTGGCGATGAATGCCTGGTGTGAGATGTCGCGGATGGTGGGGATTTCCGGCGTGGTCGCAGCGCCCGACGTGTGCATCGTGGCCGGAGCGTCAGGTGCCGCGGCGCTGATGGCAGGCATTGATCGCAGTGAGTTTATCGTGGCAATCAATACCGACCCGCATGCCGCGATTTTTGCGCAGGCGGACGTCGGCATTGTGGACGATCTGGATGATGTTTTGTCTGCGCTCGCCGCGTGTTATTCCTGCACCAGCGTTTAGAATTTCAGCTGCCAGACGCCGGTGTTGGTGGTGGAAACGGCCACGGCACCGGCGTTCAGCGCGCTGGTTGCATCTTCTAAATCACATACCAGCCCGCCGGCAATAATCGGCAGATCGATTTTCTCCGATACCCAGCCCAGCACTTTCGGCATGCAGCCCGGCAAGATTTCCACACAATCCGGGTTCGACTGCGCCACCTGTTTATCGATGTTGTGAAATGAAATCGAGTCGAGCAGAAACATCCGGTGAATACCAAAAAATCCCTGCGCTTTTGCGGCTTTGATCATCGAGGCTTTGGTGCTGATGATGCCATCTGCCGTGGTGACGATTTTCAGAAAATTAATCACGATCTCTTTATTGGACGTGCCGTCCAGCAGATCGACATGGATAAACGCGTATTTTTCAGCCTTTTTGATCCGCTGAACAATCGCGCCGATATTGCAGATATTCCCGTACAGCACTGAGATGATTTTGCAGTCCGACAGCAGGGCGGCGTTCAGGCTTTCAGTGTCTTTCACTGCGGCGATGACCGGGTGTTGATTCAATAATTGCAAAATAGACACAGGAGAAGCTCCGTTGAAATGTAATGTTATGCAACTGAAAACATAGCAGCTTTCCGTGTTTACAACCCCGCGCCACCTCCCAGAGTTTTACCCGAACCGAAATGTCACACCGCAACCGGCAGCCGGATAACGCCAGAGGGAAAACGCCTCGTCGTGGCAGACAATGCGGCAGGTGCCGCATTCAAGACAGCCGTTCGGATCAAAGGTGATTTCTCCGGCTTCGTTCATCCGGTAAAGCCCGGCCGGACAGGCATTCAGCAGGATCTTCAGCGCACTTTGCTGCGCGTTGCCAGCCACCACGATGTGGGCGGTATTTTCCGGCTGATAGTAATTTTTGGCGAGTTTGTCATTCAGGTTCACAGGCTACGCGCTCCTTTACGCAGGTCTTTCAGTAACTGCCACAACCCGGCACGGCGGGCATGACGCCAGAGTAAACGGCGAAGCGGCACGGACGGTTGTTCGCCGACGTGAAAAAGACTGTGCAGCAGATCAGCGGAAAGTTGCGGATAGCGGCTGAAAGCCTGCGGCGAACGGAGTAAATCGGCGGGCAAATGGCGGTATTGCGTCATCAGCGGCCACAGCGCGCTGCGCTGCAAATGCTCGCGGTATAGGGAAAGTGAGGCGGCGCTGAAATCGCTTTTCCGGTGCGCATGAATCAGCGTTACGGCCGCAGCCTGCGCAGACATCATCGCCAGATCCATTCCGCGAACCGTGTGCCCGGCATTCAGACAAAAACCGGCGCAGTCACCGGCAACCAGCCAGCCATCGCCGGACAGCGGTGCCAGGGCATTCAGCCCGCCTTCGGGGATCATGTGCGCGCTGTATTCCATGACTTCAGCCTGTTTAAGTAACGGGCGCAGGGCGGGATGTTGTTTGAAGTTGTCGAGCATCTGCGGCAGGCTGCGCGCGCTATCGCTGAGCTGAGAAAGGTTGCAGACCACACCGAGCGAGAGGGTGTCTCGATGGGTATACAGAAAACCGCCACCGACTTTTCCGGCGGTCGGCTGCCCCGCAAACAGCCATGCGCAGCCCTGATCGCCTTCCAGCCCGAAACGTTCTTCCAGCTTTTCACGCGGCAGCGCGAGCACCTCTTTCACGCCCGTAGCCATGTTTTCCGCAGAGGGTTTTGGCGAGGCGAGACACCGTTGCGCCAGAAGCGAATTCGCCCCTTCCGCCAGAATAACGGCGCGCGCAGTCAGCGGGTCATCGCCGATTCTGACGCCGGTCACGCGGTTCCCTTGCTTCATCAACCCTTCGACCTGCGTATCCGTAATGCACTGCGCACCGGCGAGCTGCGCCTGTTCCATCAGCCAGGGATCAAACCGCGCACGCAATACGGTCCATGAGCATGCGGCGTCAGCAGTCTGCCGGTGATCCAACGTTGTCATGCTGTCGCCTGTCAGCATTGAGAGCCTTTCCTGCGTTACGCGGCGTTCAAGCGGGGCGCTTTGCGCGAAATCGGGCAGGATTTGTGAAAGGGTATGTGTATAAATGCGCCCGCCGGAACTGTTTTTGCTTCCCGCCTGTGCGCCTCTTTCCAGCAAAATAACGCTAAGGCCAGCGCGGGCTAACAGCAATGCACTGGTGCAACCGGCTATTCCGCCGCCGACGATGATGACGTCGCAATCATTTTCCTGCATCTTCTTCAGTCCGTTGAAAAGTGAGGAAACCAGAATAACAATCCGGCAGTTCCCGTCATTGATTTTGAGCAGGACTGGCGTTGTCGTATATTATCTGCTGCATTCGCCATGACAGATAAGTGAAACTCCATGAACAATTTCCAGCTTGAAAAGCTGATTAACCAGAAACTGGATATCAGCAACTACAAAGATTATGCGCCGAACGGTTTGCAGGTCGAAGGCCGCAGCAATGTGCAGCGCATCGTGACCGGCGTGACGGCTTCTCAGGATCTGCTGGATGCCGCCATCGCTGTTGAAGCCGATGCGATTCTGGTTCACCACGGTTATTTCTGGAAAGACGAACCGGTTGAAATTCGCGGCATGAAACGCAACCGTCTTAAAACGTTGCTGGCGACTGACACCAATATGTACGCCTATCATTTGCCGCTCGACGGTCACGCGGAGCTGGGCAATAACGCGCAGCTGGCGAAACTGTTTGGCATTACCGTACAGGGTGAAATCGCGTTGCTGCTGCCGTATGGCGAGCTCGATACGCCGCTTAGCGGCAACGAATTCCGTCAGCGCATCGAAAGAATTCTGGATCGCAGCGTTCTGCACAGTGCGCAAAATGCACCGGCGGAAATCCGTCGTGTGGCGTGGTGTTCAGGCGGTGGTCAGGGCTATATTCAGAAAGCGGCAGAATTTGGCGTGGATGCGTTTATCAGCGGTGAGGTTTCTGAGCAAACCATTCACATCGCACGCGAGATGGGGCTGCATTTCTTCGCTGCTGGCCATCACGCCACAGAACGTTACGGCGTGAAAGCGCTGGGCGAATGGCTGCAAAATGAGCACGGGTTAGATGTGATGTTTATCGACATCGATAACCCGGCTTAATTTTTCTTTTCGGTTGTTTCTTCGGCAACACTATTTTCTGAAACGCTGTCTTCCAGCAGCGTAAATGCCCGCTGTAATCCGGTATCCACTTCAGGGTCTGCACCCTGCGGTGGATATTTGCTTTCCTCTTCTTCCTCGACGGGCTCTTCGTTTGTCTCTCCGATAACCGGTTCAACCACGTTTTCGGGGGCGGGCATGGTGTCCTGAATCATCTGTTCGTCAAACGCCGGATTCAGCGCCGGTGACAGCGGTGAACTGCTCAGGCTGTCCGGCATAGCGATGTGCGGAACGGGTGCATCGACCGCCATTTGCGTTTCTTCTTCTTTCTTGGATGTACGGCTTAACGCCACAATGCCTGCGCCGCACAGTGCGAAAAAGGCATACAGAATATTGCCGCCCAGCGGCTGGATCAGCGCGCCAACGGCTAACGGCCCGATACAGGCACCGACGCCAAATGCCATCAGCAAACAGGCGGAAAGCGAAACGCGCCGCTCCGGCTCAATCATGTCATTCGCCAGCGCGACCACCAGCGGATAGAGCGTGAACTGCATCAGGCTGACGATAAAACCGATGCCGAGCAGCAGCGGGAAAGAGATATGGCTGAACAGCGCCAGGGGCAGCGCCGTCAGCGCCAGCAAAATGGCGTTAATCCGCATCAGCATGTTGCGGTTATAGCGGTCAGACAGCCAGCTCAGCGGGAACTGGGCCAGCAGCCCGGCGAAAATCGCCAGCGCCATAAACAGACCGGTTTGCTGCGTAGTGAGCGATTGCTGACTGGTGTAAATCGGTGCCATACCGTAGAACGAACCGACCACCATGCCGATGACCAGCGTGATCGCCAGTACTTTGGGAATGGCACGGATGAAGAATTTCAGCTCCATCGGCGCGGGAGACATATGGCCGACGTTGGTGCGCGTGGTTAATGCAATCGGCACCAGACACAGCGCAAAACACAGCGCGATAACGATCAGTGTGCTGACGCCTAAATCGCTGTTGAGCATCAGAACGACCTGACCGAGCGACATCCCGAGATACGACGCCACCATATAAAAGCCGAAGACCACCCCGCGCTGGTTCGCTTCGGCCTGATCGTTGAGCCAGCTTTCCAGCACCATATATTGCACCATCATGCACAGACCGATGATCAGGCGCAGCACCACCCAGACCGGGATAATGTCGGTCAGGCCGTGACCGAGTACGGCGGCGGTGATAATCCCGGAACAGGATACGTAGGCGCGGATGTGCCCGACGCGGGCGATCAGGATATGGCCGACTTTGCCGCCAATCACCAGCCCGATGTAGTTCGCCGCAATGATGGCACCGATCATCGCGCCGCTGACGTTAATCGCCGACAGGCGCAGGGAAATGTAGGTAGTGAGCAGGCCGGAACCCAACAGCATCAGTAATGTGGTGGTGTAGAGCGGAAAAAATAAGGCCAGTGGCTTTTTCACGACGTCTCCCTTTCATTTGTGGCGAAAGCGTTATCCAAACGCTAAAAAAAACAGCAACATTTCTGAGAGTAGCAGTTGAAGGCGGCGGGGGAAACCCTGAAGCCGGGAAAGCACGGGCGGACAGGTTGACATGTCCGGTCAGTTTCACGCATAACAGAGAGTAAGTTTCGATTCATTGAGTTGCTGAATAACCTGATGATCCACAACCTTTCTTTAAGGAGTGCCTGAGTGCAACGAGCACGATGTTATCTGCTAGGTGAACGCGCAGTAGTGCTGGAACTGGAACCGCCGGTGTCGCTGGCAAGCCAGCAACGGATCTGGGGGCTGACCCAGCGTTTGCAGGATCGTGCTGCCTATCCCGGCGTACGTGAAGTCATTCCTGGCATGAATAATTTGACCGTTCTTCTGACCGATGCCCAGAGTTCTGCGCTGGACGCGATTGAGCGCCTGCAAACCTGGTGGGAAGAGAGCGAGGCCATCGTGCCTGAATCGCGTTTAATTGAGATCCCTGTGATTTACGGCGGCGGGCACGGGCCGGATCTCGGGAATGTCGCGCGCCACACCGGTATGTCTGAGAGCGACGTTGTGGCACTGCATTCCGGCATTGATTACACCGTCTATTTTCTGGGTTTCCAGCCCGGGTTCCCGTATCTGGGCGGTATGTCCGAGAAACTCGCCACACCACGCCACGGCGAACCGCGTCTTTCTGTACCCGCAGGCTCGGTCGGGATCGGCGGCAGCCAGACCGGCATTTATCCGCTCGCTACGCCGGGTGGCTGGCAGCTGATCGGGCAAACGCCGCTGGTGATGTTTGATCCGCTGCGTGAAATTTCGACATTGCTCCTGCCGGGTGACAGCGTACGGTTCGTGCCACAAAAGGAGGGCGTATGTTGAAGGTTTTACGCGCAGGGATGTTTACCACCGTTCAGGATTTGGGGCGCAACGGGTATCGCAGGCAGGGCGTCAGCCAGTCCGGTGCGCTGGATACACCGGCGTTGCGGATTGCCAATCTGCTGGTCGGCAATGACGAAAATGCCGCCGGTCTGGAAATCACGCTGGGCCAGTTCAGCGCGGAGTTTCACCGCGAAGGGTGGATTGCGCTGACCGGCGCAGGTTGCCATGCGCAGCTCGACGGCAAAGAAATCTGGACCGGCTGGAACTATCCGGTGAAGCCGGGTCAGATTCTGACCATGAAAATGCCCGCGCGCGGGATGCGCAGCTATCTGGCGATTTCCGGTGGCATTGATGTGCCGGAAATCATGGGGTCACGCAGTACGGATCTGAAAGCCAGATTTGGTGGTTTTGAGGGGCGTCAGTTGCAGGACGGCGATCAGCTGCCCACCGGTGACTCATACCGGCAGCCGAAGCATTCCGGCGGCATTAAACAACTGCTGTTCGGCAACCGCATTCGTGCCTTGCCGGGGCCGGAATATCAGGAGTTCAGCGCTAAGTCGCGCGAAGAGTTCTGGCGCGCCGCCTGGCAGCTCAGCCCGCAAAGTAACCGCATGGGATATCGTCTTCACGGGCATGTGCTGAAACGCGAAACCGACCGCGAGCTGCTTTCCCACGGGCTGCTTCCCGGCGTGGTGCAGGTTCCGCACGGTGGTCAGCCGATTGTGCTGATGGCCGATGCGCAGACCACCGGGGGTTATCCGCGCATTGCCTGTGTAATCGAGGCCGATTTGTACAATCTGGCGCAAATCCGCCTTGGCGAGCCAATTCACTTTGTAAAATGCACGCCGGAAGAAGCGCAGAAAGCGCTGCGTGAACAGACATTATTTATTGAACAGGTGAAACGGGGGCTGCATGGTCGTTGATCTGAATGCCGATCTGGGTGAAGGCTGCGCCAACGACGAGGCGCTTTTACAGCTCGTCAGTTCGGCGAATATCGCCTGCGGTTTTCATGCCGGAGACGCGCAGACCATGCAGCAGTCCGTGCGCTGGGCGCTGAAATACGGAGTGGCGATTGGCGCGCATCCGAGCTTTCCGGATCGCGAGAACTTTGGACGGACGGCCATGCAACTTCCGCCGGAAACTGTGTATGCGCAGGTGGTGTATCAGCTCGGCGCACTCGCTGCGATCACCCGCGCCGAAGGCGGCAAAATGGTGCATGTAAAACCGCACGGCATGTTGTACAACCAGGCGGCAAGCGACGCGCTGCTGGCGGATGCCATTGCCCGCGCAGTGTATGACGTTGACCCGACCCTTCGTTTAGTCGGGCTGGCGGGAAGCGAACTTATCCGGGCCGGTGAACGTCTCGGGCTGCAAACGCGGCAGGAAGTGTTTGCCGACCGGCGTTATCAGAGTAACGGCACGCTGGTGCCGCGCAGCCAGCCGGATGCGATGATTGAGAGCGATGAACTGGCGCTGGATCAGACGCTGGCGATGGTGCGGGAACAGAAAGTACTCAGCCGCGAAGGCGTCTGGGTGCCGGTGCAGGCCGACACCGTTTGTCTTCACGGTGATGGTGAGCATGCACTGACCTTTGCGCGCCGTCTGCGCGAAGCGTTTGGTGAGCGGGATATTCAGGTCAGCGCAGGCTGACTTCAGCAAAATCAGGGGAATACCTATGCGTAAAGTCTTAGTCACCGGTATTGAGCCGTTTGATGGTGAAAAAATTAATCCGTCTTGGGAAGTGGTGAAGCAGTTGGGCGATCTGGAGCTGTCCGGGGCGAAAATTGTGGTTCGCCAGTTGCCGTGCGTGTTTGGCAAAGCTATCGACGCGCTGAATGTCGCTATTGATGAAGTGCAGCCTGAAATGGTGATTTGCGTCGGGCAGGCGGGCGGTCGCAGTGATTTCAGCATCGAACGCGTGGCGATAAACATCAACGATGCGCGTATCCCTGATAACGATAACAATCAGCCGGTGGATGAGACGATTGTCGCCGACGGCCCAGCCGCGTATTTCTCCACCTTGCCGATCAAAACCATTGTGAACGGGTTACGCGAATCCGGTATTCCGGCTTCTGTCTCGCAAACGGCAGGCACCTATGTGTGTAATCACATTATGTATGGCCTGCTGCATCGTCTTGCCCAGCCGTCGTGCAAAGTGGTGAAGGGCGGTTTTATCCATATTCCTTATCTGCCGGAGCAGGCGGCGAAGCATCCGGGCGCGCCGAGTATGTCAGTTCACACTGTGCTGAATGCGCTTGAGCTGACAATTGCTATCGCGCTGCATACTGAGCAGGATTTGAAAATTGCCGAGGGTGCGACTCACTGATGCCTGAAGGTCCTGAAATCCGCCGCGCTGCCGATTTGCTGGCAGCTGCGGTGGTGAACAAGCCGCTCACGGATGTCTGGTTTGCTTTCCCTAATCTGAAGCCTTACCAGTCCGCATTACGTGGTACCAAAATTACGGCGATTGAAACCCGCGGAAAAGCGTTGCTGACGCACTTTTCCAATGGCCTGACGCTCTACAGCCACAACCAGCTTTATGGCGTCTGGCGGGTTATTCAGGCCGGTGAAACCCCGAAGGAAACCAAGCGTTCGCTGCGGGTAAAACTCGAAACCACGGATGCGGCGATCTTGCTGTACAGCGCGTCTGAGATCGGGCTTTACGATACGGCGGAAATTGAAAATCATCCGTTCCTGCAACGTATCGGGCCGGACGTGCTGGATGAAACCCTGACCGTCGCTCAGGTTCGTGAGCGGTTACTTTCGCCGAAATTCCGCAACCGTCAGCTCGGCGGGATGTTGCTTGATCAGGCATTTCTGGCCGGATTAGGAAATTATCTGCGGGCGGAAATTCTGTGGCTGGCAAAATTGCTGCCCGACCATAAACCGAATGAACTGAATGACGCAGAGCTGGATGCACTGGCCGATGCCTGTTTGTCCGTCGCGCGTTTGTCCTACGCCACGCGCGGTACAATGGATGAAAATGTGCATCACGGTGCGCTGTTTCGTTTTAAAGTTTTCGGGCGGACGGGGAAACCCTGCGAGCGCTGTGGCGATCCGATAGCGAAATCCAGCGTGTCATCACGGCCATTTTTCTGGTGCCCGGTTTGTCAGGTGTGATGAAAACGTTGAAATGAAAAAGGCTCCCGCGGGAGCCTTTAAAGTCTGAGTAATCAGAACTTATTTTTTCAGCTGAGAATGGAAATCGCGTTTGTCGTAGCCGGTGTAAAGCTGACGAGGACGGGCGATTTTGATGCCGTCCTGGTGCATTTCGCTCCAGTGAGCAATCCAGCCAACGGTACGCGCCATCGCGAAGATCACGGTAAACATGGACGACGGAATGCCCATGGCTTTCAGGATGATGCCTGAATAGAAATCGACGTTCGGATACAGTTTTTTCTCGATGAAGTACGGGTCGTTCAGCGCGATATGTTCCAGCTCCATCGCTACTTCCAGCAGGTTGTCTTTCAGATCCAGCTCTTTCAGCACTTCATGACAGGTTTCACGCATTACAGTGGCGCGCGGGTCGTAGTTTTTGTAAACACGGTGACCGAAGCCCATCAGGCGGAAAGAATCATTTTTGTCTTTCGCACGTTTTACGAATTCCGGGATGTGATCCACGCTGCTGATTTCTTCCAGCATTTTCAACGCGGCTTCGTTAGCGCCGCCGTGCGCAGGTCCCCACAGGGAAGCGATACCGGCTGCGATACAGGCGAACGGGTTAGCGCCAGAAGAACCGGCGGTACGCACGGTAGATGTCGACGCGTTCTGCTCGTGGTCAGCGTGCAGGATCAAAATACGATCCATCGCGCGTTCCAGAATCGGGTTCACTTTATATTCTTCACACGGCGTGGAGAACATCATGTGCAGGAAGTTACCGGCATAAGACAGGTCGTTGCGCGGATACACAAACGGCTGGCCGATAGAATATTTGTAACACATCGCGGCAACGGTCGGCATTTTGGACAGCAGACGGTAAGCGGCGATTTCGCGGTGACGTTCGTTTTCGACATCAATGGAGTCGTGATAAAACGCCGCCAGTGCGCCGGTCACGCCGCACAGTACGGCCATCGGGTGAGAGTCACGACGGAAACCGTGGAACAGGCGGGTGATCTGCTCGTGAACCATAGTGTGACGGGTCACATTGGTTTTGAATTCTTCGAACTGCTCCGGGGTTGGCGCTTCGCCGTTCAGCAGCAGGTAGCTGACTTCCAGGAAGGTTGACTCTTGCGCAAGCTGGTCAATCGGGAAGCCGCGGTGTAACAGAATACCTTCGTCACCGTCGATATAGGTGATTTTGGATTCGCAGGATGCAGTAGAGGTGAAACCGGGGTCATAGGTAAAAAGACCTTTTGAACCGAGGGTACGGATATCAATTTCATCCTGACCCAGCGAGCCGGTGAGCACGCTCAGTTCAATCGGGTCGTGACCTTGTAGGGTAAGTGTCGCTTTCTTATCAGCCATTTACAGTCTCCTTAGCGCCTTATTTTTAAAAATCAGTAACAACAGAAATGCCTGGAAGCGACGCCTTGAAAGGTCATTATTATTGTCAGCCTTAACTCTGCGATCGGATGGGGAGGGAACGTAGAGTTGAGTCGAATTGCAGTCTCAGACTGCTCTGTGACCAACAAGCGGCGTTTCATCGTTGTTAACGATTCGGTAAATCATTACTGTTCTGTCGCTCAGTACCTGTGAAGAGTATGAGGATTTACACAATCCCCACTTTTGCATAACTTGGGGCTACAGGGAAGACCCTGCATCACGATTGTGTGATCCACTGATTCTTCAGAGACTTTCACCTTTTTGGTGCGGTTGGTGTCAGCCGGTATGTGCTCAGTATCACAGTCCTATAGGGATAGCTCATATGTAATGGAAATGTTGATCAAATGTCAAACTAGATAATTTATTTTGTGCCTTTTATGGAAAATGAGAGCTAACTCACTGTTTAAAAGAAATGTGAATAAAGCATTTGTAGGGCAATTGTAATAAGAATGTGATCAACCTATACTCCTACAAGGTCTCCGGGCAATCCGAAGTAGGAGCACCCAGCATCATTTTCCTGGCCTTTACGTTACGGCTTTGAAAATTGACTATCGCGCCGTTTAAGCACATCGGATGTCGTTGTTTGAGCGCGGGAGAAGTTGAGCTTTTAGCTCTGATATATCCAGGTCATTTGCGTTGCGGGAAGGCGGCAAGCGAACGAGTCCCTATGAGCTGACTCCAGTCAGTGATTAGGGTGAGTAAACGCAGCCAACGCACCAGCGGCGCAAAGAACGAAGGATAGATGCTGTCTGACATACTGCTCCGGGCCGGAGGAAGTAAAATAATAAGAGCTGTGTGGGCAAAACCGTGAAAAAACAAAGACCTGTCAATCTGGATCTGCAAACGATCCGGTTTCCCGTTACTGCGATAGCGTCCATCTTACACCGAGTCTCTGGCGTAATAACCTTCGTCGCCGTCGGTATCCTCCTCTGGCTGTTAGGTTTGTCTCTCTCTTCTCCTGAAGGGTTTGCACAGGCTGCGGCCATCATGAATAGCTTCTTCGTCAAATTCATCTTTTGGGGAATACTCACTGCGCTGGCCTATCACGTTTGCGGTGGCGTCCGCCACTTGCTGATGGATTTTGGCTATATCGAAGAGAGTTTGGCTGCCGGTACCCGTTCTGCCCAGGTGGCAATCGGTCTGACCGTCGTGCTGTCAATTCTGGCTGGAGTCCTCGTATGGTAAGCAACGTTTCTGCATTGGGACGCAATGGTGTGCACGACTGGCTGTTACTGCGTGCTTCCGCGATCATCCTCACCTTGTACATCCTTTATATTCTGGGCTTTGTGGTTCTGGCTCAGGAACTGACTTTTGATGTCTGGCATGGCTTCTTCTCTTCCTCCATCACGAAAGTATTCACACTGCTGGCATTGCTGTCGATTTTGATTCATGCGTGGATCGGCATGTGGCAGGTGTTAACGGACTATGTCAAACCGCTGGCTGTCCGACTGGTGCTGCAACTGGCCATCGTCGTCACGTTAGTGGTTTACCTACTTTACGGAACAATTGTTGTTTGGGGAGCGTAGTAAATGAATCTGCCAGTCAGAGAGTTTGATGCTGTCGTTATCGGTGCAGGTGGCGCCGGTATGCGTGCCGCGTTACAGATTTCACAACAGGGCCTGTCCTGCGCCCTGATTTCCAAAGTCTTCCCGACCCGCTCCCATACGGTGTCTGCTCAGGGCGGTATTACCGTTGCGCTGGGTAACACGCATGAGGATGACTGGGAATGGCATATGTACGACACCGTAAAAGGTTCCGACTACATCGGTGATCAGGACGCCATTGAATATATGTGTAAAACCGGGCCGGAAGCGATTCTGGAACTCGAACACATGGGATTGCCTTTCTCCCGTCTTGATGATGGCCGTATTTATCAGCGTCCGTTTGGCGGCCAGTCGAAGAACTTCGGCGGCGAGCAGGCGGCACGTACCGCGGCAGCAGCCGACCGTACCGGTCACGCCTTGCTGCACACGCTGTATCAGCAAAACCTGAAAAACCACACCACGATTTTCTCCGAATGGTATTCACTGGATTTAGTGAAAAACCAGGACGGCGCGATCGTCGGGTGTACCGCAATTTGTATCGAAACCGGTGAAGTTGTTTACTTCAAAGCCAAAGCGACCGTGCTGGCAACCGGCGGTGCAGGCCGTATTTATCAGTCCACCACCAATGCGCACATTAATACCGGCGACGGCGTGGGCATGGCATTGCGTGCAGGTGTGCCGGTGCAGGATATGGAAATGTGGCAGTTCCACCCGACCGGCATTGCCGGTGCCGGCGTTCTGGTAACAGAAGGCTGCCGTGGTGAAGGTGGTTATCTGCTCAATAAAGACGGCGAACGTTTCATGGAACGTTATGCGCCAAATGCCAAAGACCTGGCGGGTCGTGACGTGGTGGCGCGTTCCATCATGATCGAAATCCGTGAAGGCCGTGGCTGCGAAGGTCCGTGGGGCCCGCACGCCAAACTGAAACTCGATCATCTGGGTAAAGACGTTCTGGAATCCCGTCTGCCGGGTATTCTGGAATTGTCGCGTACCTTTGCGCACGTCGATCCGGTTAAAGAGCCGATCCCTGTTATCCCAACTTGCCACTATATGATGGGCGGCATTCCGACCAAAGTGACCGGTCAGGCGCTGCGTGTGAACGCACAGGGTCAGGATGAAGTGATCCCCGGCCTGTTCGCGGTCGGCGAAATTGCCTGCGTTTCCGTTCACGGTGCCAACCGTCTCGGCGGTAACTCACTGCTCGATCTGGTGGTCTTTGGCCGTGCAGCCGGTATGCACTTGCAGGAATCCATTCAGGAGCAGGGCGCAAGCCGCGATGCGTCTCAGGACGATATCGATGTGTCTCTGGAGCGTCTGAACCGCTGGAACAACACCCGTTCGGGTGAAGATCCGGTGGCTATCCGTAAAGACCTGCAATCGTGCATGCAGAATAACTTCTCGGTCTTCCGCGAAGGGGATGCGATGGCGAAAGGTCTGGAAGAGCTGAAAGTAATCCGTGAACGCCTGAAAAGCGCGCGTCTGGATGATACCTCCTCAGAATTCAACACCCAGCGCGTCGAGTGTCTGGAGCTGGATAACCTGATGGAAACTGCGTTCTCAACGGCTGTCTCCGCAAACTACCGTACAGAAAGCCGTGGCGCTCACAGCCGCTTCGACTTCCCTGAACGTGATGATGCGAACTGGCTGTGCCATACGCTGTATCAGCCGGAAACAGAAAGCATGACCCGCCGTGAGGTGAACATGCAGCCTAAGCTTCGCGCGGCGTTCCCGCCGAAAGCGCGTACTTACTAGGGCGGAGCGGAAACAGATTATGAAAATTGAATTTTCGATTTATCGCTACAACCCGGACGTCGATGATGTTCCGTACATGAAGGATTACGTGCTGGAAGCCAAAGAAGGGCGCGATATGATGTTGCTCGACGCGCTGATTTTGCTGAAAGAACAGGATCCGACGCTGGCTTTCCGCCGCTCATGCCGTGAAGGTGTTTGCGGGTCTGACGGCGTGAACATGAACGGTAAAAACGGTCTGGCGTGTATCACGCCGGTTTCGACGCTGCGTAATGGCAACAAGAAAATTGTTATCCGTCCGTTGCCTGGATTGCCTGTTGTGCGTGACCTTGTTGTGGACATGGGACAATTCTATAAGCAGTATGAGAAGATTAAGCCTTACCTGTTGAATGATGGGAAAAATCCTCCGGCGCGTGAGCATTTGCAGATGCCGGATGACCGTGAAAAGCTCGACGGATTATACGAATGTATTCTCTGCGCCTGCTGCTCAACCTCCTGTCCTTCGTTCTGGTGGAATCCGGACAAATTTGTCGGTCCGGCTGGCCTTCTGGCCGCTTACCGTTTCCTCATCGACAGCCGCGATACCGAAACGCAACCGCGCCTCGACGATCTGAACGATGCTTTCAGCGTATTCCGCTGCCACAGCATCATGAACTGTGTGAGTGTGTGCCCTAAAGGTTTGAACCCGACGAAAGCGATCGGCCATATCAAATCGATGCTGCTACAGCGGGGCGCCTGAGTTCATAAGGTGATGCCATCAGCGGGAACTCAGGTTCCCGCTGTTATTTACCCGCTTTTGGTTTCGCTTTCTTTAGTTACAAATGCCGTAACTGAGGCTTTGATAGCAAATAAGTAATTTTTTAATAACAAAGTAGCAACAAGTGCAACAAAGTTGCGCCTGACAGGAGTAAGATAGCCGGGTAAAAATCAGGGGGATGGAAAAAAGGGGTAAAGAAGCAGGGCAACTTCAAAAATCAGTCACGCATCTGGCGGATTTCTGAAGGTTCCTTGAAGAGCCAAACGCTCAACCAACGAACTGTTTTAGTATGGAAAACCGTTTTACCGCGGTGTATCACGGTCAATATTATTAACCACGGCGAAAACTAAAGCTTCAAAGCTTAAGGGATCACGATGCAGAACGGCGCAATGAAGGCCTGGCTGGATTCCTCCTATCTGGCGGGTGCGAACCAGTCTTACATAGAACAACTCTATGAAGACTACTTAACCGATCCTGGTTCCGTTGACGATAGCTGGCGTTCGATTTTTAAACAGCTACCAACAGTGGGTGTGAAACCAGAGCAACTCCATTCTCAAACTCGCGACTACTTCCGCCGCCTGGCGAAAGATGCGTCACGTTACAATTCCTCCATCAGCGATCCTGAAACGGATGCCAAGCAAGTTAAGGTGTTGCAGTTAATCAATGCCTTCCGCTTCCGTGGTCATCAGAACGCGAACCTTGATCCCCTCGGCCTGTGGAAACTGGACGATGTACCGGATCTGGATCCTGCGTTCCATCATCTGACTGAAGCTGATTTCCAGGAAACCTTCAACGTCGGTTCTTTTGCCATTGGCAAGGAAACCATGCAGCTCGGCGAGCTGTATAAAGCCCTGAAGCAAACCTATTGCGGTTCCATTGGTGTGGAATACATGCACATCACCAACACCGAAGAGAAACGCTGGATCCAACAGCGCGTCGAATCCGTGGCCGGTCGTGCGAAATTCACCAATGACGAGAAGAAAACGTTCCTGAAAGAACTGACCGCAGCAGAAGGTCTGGAGCGTTATCTGGGCGCGAAATTCCCCGGTGCAAAACGCTTCTCTCTTGAAGGTGGCGATGCGCTGGTTCCGATGCTGAAAGACATGATCCGTCATGCAGGCAAAAACGGAACGCGTGAAGTAGTGCTGGGTATGGCGCACCGTGGCCGTCTGAACGTGCTGATCAACGTACTGGGGAAAAAACCTCAGGACTTGTTTGACGAATTCTCCGGCAAACATAAAGAACATCTGGGCACCGGTGACGTGAAATACCACATGGGCTATTCGTCCGATGTGGAAACCGAAGGCGGAATGGTTCACCTGGCGCTGGCGTTTAACCCGTCGCACCTGGAAATCGTGAGCCCGGTGGTGATCGGTTCTGTTCGTGCCCGTCGTGATCGTCTGGACGAAGCACGCAGCAATATGGTTCTGCCAATCACTATTCACGGTGATGCGGCGATTACCGGTCAGGGTGTGGTTCAGGAAACCCTGAACATGTCGCTGGCACGCGGTTATGAAGTGGGCGGTACCGTGCGTATCGTCATCAATAACCAGGTGGGCTTCACCACCTCGAATCCGAAAGATGCGCGTTCCACCGATTACTGTACTGATATCGCGAAAATGGTGCAGGCGCCGATTTTCCACGTCAATGCCGATGACCCTGAAGCGGTGGCTTTCGTGACCCGCCTGGCATTGGATTTCCGTAACACCTTTAAACGTGACGTCATGATCGATCTGGTTTGCTACCGTCGCCACGGCCATAACGAGGCCGACGAACCGAGCGCAACCCAGCCACTGATGTATAACAAGATCAAGAAGCACCCGACGCCGCGTAAAATTTATGCTGACATTCTGACCGAGCAAAACGTGGCCAGTCTCGAAGATGCCACGGAAATGGTCAATTTGTATCGTGATGCGCTGGATGCGGGAGAGTGTGTGGTGGAGGAGTGGCGTCAGAATGACATGCACACGTTCACCTGGTCACCGTATCTGAACCACGAGTGGGATGAAGCTTACCCAAACAAGGTTGAGCTGAAACGCCTGCAGGAACTGGCGCGCCGCGTCAGCCATGTGCCGGATGCTATCGAAATGCAGTCACGCGTTGCCAAGATTTACGGCGACCGTAACGAGATGGCCGAAGGTAATAAGAAATTCGACTGGGGCGGCGCGGAAAATCTGGCGTACGCTACGCTGGTTGATGAAGGTATTCCAATCCGTCTGTCGGGTGAAGATACCGGTCGCGGCACCTTCTTCCACCGTCATGCTGTGATCCACAATCAGAAAAATGGTTCCGTATACGTGCCGCTGGCTAATATCCATAACAGCCAGGGCGAGTTCAACGTATGGGATTCCGTTCTTTCCGAAGAAGCGGTGCTGGCGTTTGAATACGGTTATGCCACGGCTGAGCCGCGTACGCTGACCATCTGGGAAGCGCAGTTCGGCGATTTCGCCAACGGTGCGCAGGTGGTTATCGACCAGTTCATCAGCTCCGGCGAACAGAAATGGGGCCGCATGTGTGGTCTGGTGATGTTGCTGCCGCACGGTTACGAAGGGCAGGGGCCGGAGCACTCCTCCGCGCGTCTGGAACGTTATCTGCAACTTTGCGCTGAGCAAAACATGCAGGTTTGTATCCCGTCGACCCCGGCGCAGGTTTACCACATGATCCGTCGTCAGGCGCTGCGTGGTATGCGCCGTCCTCTGATCGTCATGTCGCCGAAGTCTCTGTTGCGTCATCCCCTGGCGGTTTCTACGCTCGATGAACTGGCCAACGGCAGCTTCCTGCCAGCGATTGGTGAAGTAGACGAACTGGATCCAAAACAGGTTAAGCGCGTGGTGATGTGCTCAGGCAAGGTGTACTACGACCTGCTGGAACAGCGTCGCAAAAACGAGCAAACCGACGTGGCGATTGTCCGCATCGAGCAGCTGTACCCGTTCCCGCACAAAGCGATTCAGGAAGTGCTTGAGAAATTCTCACACGTTCATGATTTCGTCTGGTGTCAGGAAGAGCCACTGAACCAGGGCGCGTGGTATTGCAGCCAGCACAACTTCCGTGAAGTGATTCCTTTCGGGGCTTCTTTACGTTACGCAGGACGTCCGGCCTCTGCTTCTCCGGCAGTGGGTTACATGTCCGTTCACCAGAAGCAACAGCAAGATCTGGTTAACGATGCGCTGAACGTTAAATAACGCGTTGGCGTGAGTTAACACTATGGAACATAAGAAGGATTTATAATGAGTAGCGTAGATATTCTGGTCCCTGACCTTCCTGAATCCGTGGCAGATGCGACGGTTGCAACCTGGCATAAAAAACCGGGCGACAGCGTTGAGCGTGACGATGTACTGGTAGAAATTGAAACCGATAAAGTGGTTCTGGAAGTGCCGGCAAGTGAAGCCGGTATTCTGGACAGCATTATCGAAGATGAAGGCGCAACGGTCATTTCCCGTCAGATTCTGGCGCGCATTCGTCCGGGTAACAGCTCCGGTAAGCCAAGCACTGAGAAAAGCTCCGATAAAGAAGCGACTCCTGCTGCACGCCATACCGCCGCTCTGGAAGAAGAAAGCAACGACGCACTCAGCCCGGCAATCCGCCGTCTGATTGCCGAGCATTCTCTGGATGCCAACGCGATCAAAGGCAGCGGTGTTGGTGGTCGTCTGACCCGTGAAGATGTCGAGCAACACCTGGCGAAAGCCAAAGACGCGAAACCTGCGGCTGCACCAGCAGCGACTCCTGCCGCGACCAGCGCCGCACCGGCTCTGGGTTCACGCAGCGAAAAACGCGTCCCGATGACCCGTCTGCGTAAGCGTGTTGCTGAGCGTCTGCTTGAAGCGAAAAACAGCACCGCAATGCTGACAACCTTCAACGAAATCAACATGAAGCCAATCATGGATCTGCGTAAGCAGTACGGTGATGGTTTCGAAAAACGTCACGGCGTGCGTCTGGGCTTCATGTCTTTCTATCTGAAAGCTGTGGTTGAAGCGCTGAAACGCTATCCGGAAGTGAACGCTTCTATTGATGGCGATGATGTGGTTTACCACAACTATTTCGACGTGAGCATCGCCGTTTCTACGCCACGCGGCCTGGTAACGCCGGTTCTGCGCGATGTGGATACGCTGGGTATGGCTGACATCGAAAAGCAAATCAAAGAGCTGGCGATCAAAGGCCGTGACGGCAAACTGAAAGTGGAAGAACTGACCGGCGGTAACTTTACTGTGACCAACGGCGGCGTCTTCGGCTCACTGATGTCGACCCCGATTATCAACCCACCGCAGAGTGCAATTCTGGGCATGCATGCCATTAAAGATCGTCCGATGGCGGTGAACGGTCAGGTTGTGATCTTGCCAATGATGTATCTGGCACTGTCCTACGATCACCGTCTGGTTGATGGCCGGGAATCGGTCGGCTTCCTGGTGACCATTAAAGAAATGCTGGAAGATCCGGCTCGTCTGCTGCTGGACGTTTAGTCCCCCGCGGAACGAAAGAAATAGAGATCGTAAAAATCTGTGGCACAGCCCGCTGTGCCCTGATAAGCCTTCCTACTAAAGAATGGATAGAACATCATGAATTTACACGAGTATCAGGCGAAACAGCTGTTCCTGCGCTACGGCCTGCCAGCACCAACGGGCTTCGCCTGTTCCACGCCGCGTGAAGCGGAAGAGGCTGCATCGAAAATCGGTGCCGGTCCGTGGGTGGTAAAATGTCAGGTTCATGCCGGTGGTCGCGGTAAAGCGGGCGGCGTGAAAGTCGTGAAAAGCAAAGAAGAAATTCGTGCTTTCGCTGAACACTGGCTGGGTAAACGTCTGGTGACTTACCAGACAGATGCACTGGGTCAGCCGGTTAACCAGATCCTGGTTGAATCCGCGACAGACATCGACAAAGAATTGTACCTCGGCGCTGTGGTAGACCGCAGCTCACGACGCGTGGTGTTCATGGCGTCTACTGAAGGCGGCGTGGAAATCGAGAAAGTGGCTGAAGAAACGCCACACCTGATCCACAAAGTTGCACTGGATCCGCTGGCAGGTCCGCAGCCTTATCAGGGCCGTGAACTGGCATTCAAACTGGGTCTGACCGGTAAGCAGGTTCAGCAGTTCACCAAGATCTTCATGGGTCTGGCGAACATCTTCTTAGAACGCGACCTGGCGCTCATCGAAATCAACCCGCTGGTAGTGACCACCGCTGGCGACCTGATCTGCCTCGACGGCAAACTGGGCGCAGACGGCAACGCATTGTTCCGTCAGCCAGAATTGCGTGAAATGCGCGATTACAGCCAGGAAGATGCCCGCGAATCTCAGGCAGCGCAGTGGGAACTGAACTACGTTGCGCTCGACGGCAACATCGGTTGCATGGTGAACGGTGCCGGTCTGGCAATGGGTACCATGGACATCGTGAAACTGCACGGTGGCGAACCGGCTAACTTCCTGGATGTTGGCGGCGGTGCGACCAAAGAACGCGTAACAGAAGCCTTCAAAATCATCCTGTCCGATGAAAAAGTGAAAGCCGTCTTCGTGAACATCTTCGGCGGTATCGTTCGTTGCGACCTGATCGCCGACGGTATCATCGGTGCGGTGGAAGAAGTGGGCGTCAGCGTGCCGGTTGTGGTGCGTCTTGAAGGTAACAATGCCGAGCTGGGTGCCAAAAAACTGGCAGACAGCGGTTTGAACATCATTGCAGCGACCAGCCTGACGAATGCGGCTCAACAAGTTGTCGCGGCAGTGGAGGGGAAATAATGTCGATTTTAATCAACAAGAACACCAAAGTTATCTGCCAGGGTTTCACCGGTAGCCAGGGGACTTTCCACTCTGAACAAGCCATCGCTTACGGCACAAAAATGGTTGGCGGCGTAACGCCGGGCAAAGGCGGCACCGAACATCTGGGTCTGCCAGTGTTCAACACCGTTCGCGAAGCGGTTGAGACTACCGGCGCGACGGCTTCTGTTATTTATGTTCCCGCGCCATTCTGCAAAGATTCCATTCTGGAAGCGCTGGATGCAGGCATCAAACTGATCATCTGTATCACAGAAGGCATCCCGACGCTGGATATGCTGGTGGTTAAAGTGAAACTGGATCAAAGCGATGCCGTGATGATCGGGCCAAACTGCCCGGGCGTGATCACCCCTGGCGAATGCAAAATCGGCATCATGCCTGGACATATTCACCTGCCGGGCAAAGTGGGTATCGTTTCACGCTCTGGTACGCTGACCTATGAAGCCGTTAAACAGACTACAGATTACGGCTACGGTCAGTCTACCTGCGTCGGTATCGGCGGCGACCCGATCCCGGGCTCTAACTTCATCGATATCCTGAAACTGTTCCAGGAAGATCCGCAGACTGAAGTGATCGTCATGATCGGTGAAATCGGCGGGAATGCTGAAGAAGAAGCGGCTGCGTACATCAAAGCACACGTAACCAAACCGGTTGTAGGCTACATCGCGGGTGTGACTGCGCCTAAAGGCAAACGTATGGGCCACGCAGGCGCCATCATTGCCGGTGGTAAAGGCACGGCTGACGAGAAGTTTGCAGCACTGGAAGCTGCTGGCGTGAAGACTGTTCGCAGCCTGGCCGATATCGGCGAAGCCGTGAAATCCGTTCTGCCACAGTAAGTATTGTCCGTCGCGCCGGGCCATGTTCCGGCGTGACCTGAGTCATTTCATATGACTTAACGATTCGACATGTTGGCCACCTTCGGGTGGCCTTTTTTATTTTTAAGCTAAATATTTAACAATCGCCGATATGAGCTATATTTATTAACAGAGCACGATAGGTTCATTGGAAATAAAAAGTTAATAAATGGGTTTTAAAAGGTAGCGATTTAGATATTTAGCACAACCATAAAAACACAACAAATTAACAATAAATACACCATTAAAGATCAGTGAAACCAACGGTTAACATCCTGAAATATTTTTTCAGAAATTGATGTAGATATTATAGAAATAAACAATGAGATAGGCTTAAATTGCGTCAGATCAATTACGGCAACCTGCACTGTTTTGTCGTTAAATTGACCTGTACGCGGAAATCCGCTTTGGGTCACTAAAAAACCTATTTAATGTGTGGGATTACTGGCGTAACATAATGGTCCTGTAACATCAGTTTTTTTGTATGTTTACTTTTCCCCGAGATTTTCCCGTTCATCAGCCTCTTAGAGGCTCGCTGGCCGCGTCTTTTCCGGGTATCAGAATGCCTTGAACGGCTTCACTCAGCTGAACTCTGCATTTCTGTTCTACACACATTTAAATACTGGTAGTCATGAGGCGTTCCGGCAACCGGTTCGTCAAAGATCGCAATTTGGGGTCTTCCTCCGAGGAGCAAGGGGTCAAGATGTTTGATATCGTTGAACTGTCGCGTTTACAGTTTGCTTTAACAGCCATGTACCATTTCCTATTTGTCCCATTAACGCTGGGTATGGCGTTTATACTGGCAATTATGGAAACGGTGTATGTGCTTTCCGGCAAACAAATCTATAAAGATATGACCAAATTCTGGGGCAAGCTTTTTGCAATTAACTTTGCAATTGGCGTTGCTACCGGTTTAACCATGGAATTCCAGTTCGGGACTAACTGGTCATATTTCTCACATTACGTCGGTGATATCTTCGGTGCGCCTTTGGCGATTGAAGGTTTGATGGCGTTCTTCCTGGAATCAACACTAGTCGGCCTCTTCTTCTTCGGTTGGGATCGCCTGTCTAAAGTTCAGCACATGGCGGTTACCTGGTTTGTTGCCCTTGGCTCAAACTTGTCTGCTTTGTGGATCCTGGTGGCGAACGGCTGGATGCAAAACCCGATTGCTTCTACCTTCAACTACGAAACCATGCGCATGGAAATGGTCAGCTTCTCCGAGCTGGTTCTGAACCCGGTTGCGCAGGTTAAATTCGTACACACCGTTGCATCCGGTTATGTGACAGGTGCGATGTTCGTTCTGGCTATCAGCTCTTACTACCTGCTGAAAGGTCGCGATGTGGGCTTTGCAAAACGCTCTTTTGCGATCGCGGCAAGCTTTGGTCTGGCGGCTGTACTGTCTGTTATCGTGCTGGGTGATGAATCCGGTTACGAAATGGGTGACGTACAGAAAACCAAACTGGCGGCAATCGAAGCAGAGTGGGATACCCAACCTGCACCGGCCAGCTTCACGCTGTTCGGCCTGCCAAATCAGGACAAAATGGAAAATGAATACTCCATTCAGATTCCTTACCTGCTCGGCCTGATTGCAACGCGTTCTGTGGATACGCCGGTGACTGGTCTGAGAGACCTGATGGCGCAACACGAAGTGCGTATCCGTAACGGGATGAAAGCGTACAACCTGCTGGAAGAGTTACGCGCAGGGAATACTGATCCAACCGTTCGCAGTGACTTTGAAAAAACCAAGCAAGACTTGGGCTACGGTATGTTGCTGAAACGCTATACCGACAAAGTGACCGATGCGACAGACGCACAAATCCAGAAAGCGACGAAAGATTCTATTCCGCGCGTTCTGCCTCTGTACTTCGCATTCCGTATCATGGTTGCCTGCGGCATCCTGATGCTGGTTCTGATTGGATTGTCATTCTTCGCAGTGGTTCGGGGCAAAATTGGCGAAAAACGCTGGCTGCATCGTGCCGTGTTGTTTGGCCTGCCACTGCCATGGATTGCGGTTGAGTCTGGCTGGTTCGTTGCGGAATACGGCCGTCAGCCATGGGCAATTGGTGAGGTCTTACCAACGGCCATTGCGCACTCTTCTTTGACCGTCGGTGATGTGCTGTCATCAATGATCCTGATCTGCGGCTTGTACACCCTGTTCCTGGTCGCTGAGATGTTCCTGATGTTCAAATATGTACGCCTGGGGCCAAGCAGCCTGAAAACAGGGCGCTATCATTTTGAAAAACCTTCAGCCCCGCTTGAGCAAGCTCAGTAATTAGGGAGTCCGACTATGTTCGATTATGAAAGTTTACGGTTCATTTGGTGGGCGCTGATTGGCGTGCTGTTTATCGGCTTCGCGGTCACCGATGGATTTGATATGGGTGTGGGGATTCTGGTACGGATCATCGGTAAAACCGATACAGATCGCCGGATCATGATCAATGCGATCGCCCCGCACTGGGATGGTAACCAGGTCTGGCTGATCACCGCCGGTGGTGCGTTATTTGCTGCGTGGCCGATGGTTTATGCGGCAGCGTTCTCGGGTTTTTATGCGGCGATGGTTCTGGTGCTGTGCGCATTGTTTTTCCGTCCGCTGGGCTTTGACTACCGTTCAAAACTGGATAACGCGCGCTGGCGTGGAATGTGGGACTGGGGCATCTTCATTGGTAGCTTCGTGCCATCGCTGGTCTTTGGTGTGGCCTTCGGTAACCTGTTACAGGGCGTGCCGTTCCACATTGATACCGACCTGCGTCTGTTCTATACCGGTAACCTGATTCAGCTGCTGAATCCGTTTGGTATTCTGGCCGGTCTGGTCAGCCTGACCATGCTGATTACGCAGGGCGCAACGTATCTGCAAATGCGTACTGTCGGCGAACTGCATCTGCGTACCCGTAATGCCTCGCAGATTTCTGCGCTGATCATGATGGTTTGCTTCCTGCTGGCGGGCATCTGGCTGGTTAAAGGGATTGATGGCTTCACCGTGACTTCCGTACTGGATCACGCGGGCCCGTCAAATCCGCTGCACAAAACGGTTTCTCATGAAGCGGGCGCATGGTTGGCTAACTTCAACAAGATCCCTGCTCTGTGGGCTATTCCTGCACTGGGTGTGATTCTGCCGCTGCTGACAATCCTGTTCTCCCGTTTGAATAAAGCGGCTCTGGCTTTCGTCAGTAACTCACTGACTATCGCCTGTGTGATCCTGACGGCCGGTATCACTATGTTCCCGTTCGTCATGCCGTCAATCACTGATCCTAACGTCAGCCTGACCATGTGGGACGCAACGTCTACCTTACTGACGTTGAGAGTGATGACCGTCGTAGCGTGTATTTTTGTGCCAATCATCCTGATTTACACCTCATGGGCGTATTACAAGATGTTCGGTCGCCTCGATAAAACGTACATCGAGAACAACAAGCATTCGCTGTATTAAGGAGAAAACCATGTGGTATTTTGCCTGGATCCTCGGCACCTTGCTGGCCTGCTCATTTGGTATCATGACCGCGCTGGCGCTTGAGCACAGCGAAGCCAACAAAGCTGCAAAAGAAGAGAAGTAACAATGAGTGTGATCGCGGATAAAGTTTACGCCGTCACAGACAAGGGCCCCTTGCGGGCCCTTTCCCTTGTGATGTCGCTGCTGCTTGCCGGTTGTGTTTTCTGGAAACCGGGCATGTTTGCTTCGTCGACCAGCCAGCTGGAAGTGTGGCACGGGCTCATTCTGATATGGGCTGTTTGTAGCGGTGTTATTCACGGTCTGGGTTTTCGTCCGAGAAATTCGGTGTGGAAATCATTTTTTTCACCGTTACTGGCGATGATTGCACTGGCTGCGGGTTTGTTTTACTTCTTCAGCTGACTTTTATCGTCTTAAAAATACACAGATTTACAGTAATCTTCCTATGGGCCGCTCCGGCCCATAATTATTTTCGTTCCAGCATTGCAACCCATTCCCAACCCCAATTCTCTTGCGTATAGTAGTGCCGTCAAATTGCATTACGGGATGTAGAGTGAGTAATTCGTTGTTCCGATGGCCGGTTCGTGTCTATTACGAAGACACAGACGCGGGAGGTGTGGTCTACCATGCCCGATACGTCGCCTTTTTTGAAAGGGCTCGCACAGAGATGTTGCGCCAACGCAATTTTCACCAGCAGCAGTTGCTGGCAGAACACGTCGCTTTTGCTGTCCGCCGCATGACGGTCGAATACTTTGCACCAGCTCGCTTAGATGACTTGCTGGATGTTCAGAGTGAGATTACGTCCATTCGCGGAGCTTCTCTTACTTTTGCACAACGAATTCTTGATTCGCATGGAAACCTTCTGAGTTCTGCAGAAGTGTTGATTGCATGCATTGATCCACACCAAATGAAGCCCCGAGCGCTTCCTAAGTCTATTGTCGCGGAGTTTAAGCAGTGACTGACATGAACATTCTTGATTTATTTTTGAAGGCCAGCATCCTGGTCAAGCTGATTATGCTTGTCCTGGTGTGCTTTTCTATCGCATCCTGGGCGATCATCATTCAACGCACGAAAGTGCTGAATGCCGCCACCCGCGAGGCAGAAGCGTTCGAAGATAAATTCTGGTCCGGTATTGAGCTTTCCCGTCTGTATCAGGAAAGCCAGGGCCGTCGCGAAACCCTGAGCGGGGCAGAGCAAATCTTCCATTCTGGTTTTAAAGAATTCGCCCGTTTACACCGTGCCAACAGCCACGCGCCAGAGGCGGTGATTGAAGGGTCTTCACGTGCAATGCGCATCTCCTTTAACCGTGAACTCGAATCCCTTGAAACACACATTCCTTTCCTTGGCACCGTCGGTTCCATCAGCCCGTATATCGGTTTATTCGGTACGGTCTGGGGGATCATGCACGCCTTTATCGGTTTAGGTTCCGTGAAACAAGCGACCCTGCAAATGGTTGCTCCAGGTATCGCAGAAGCACTGATTGCTACGGCGATTGGTCTGTTCGCCGCTATTCCGGCCGTTATGGCGTATAACCGCCTTAACCAGCGTGTGAATAAGCTTGAGCAAAACTACGATAACTTCATGGAAGAATTCACGGCTATCCTGCACCGTCAGGCTTTCTCTCGCGAAACCAGCAGTAACTAAAGGGGGAGAGTATGGCTCGTACACGAGGTCGTCGTAACCGGCGCGAAGGTAAGTCGGAAATCAACATCGTTCCGCTGCTGGACGTACTGCTGGTTCTGTTACTGATTTTTATGGCGACAGCACCGATCATTACCCAGAGTGTGGAAGTTGACTTACCTGATGCGACGGATTCTAAAACAGTGTCCAGCGATGATAACCCGCCTGTGATTGTTGAAGTTTCAGGCGTCGGTCAATACACCATTGTGGTGGATCATCAGCGTATGGAACAACTGCCTGAACAACAGGTTATTGCAGAAGCGACCAGCCGTATTCAGGCCAATCCGAAGACGGTATTCCTGATCGGCGGCGCGAAAGATGTGCCTTATGATGAAATCATCAAGGCGCTGAATATGCTGCATCAGGCTGGCGTGAAGTCAGTCGGATTGATGACACAACCTATCTGAGGATAGGTAATTTGTAACACTTATTTGAAACCCGGCATTCGCTGGCTTGCTAAAAGAGTAAGTCAGGCGCTACAGGATCCCGGGTTTTTAGTAATCCTGTCTTGGGAAATCTATTTTGGTAAAGGCAACTGCAACTGAACAAAACGATAAGCTCAAACGCGCCGTTATTGTTTCGGTCGTTCTGCATATCATCATTATAGCCCTGTTGATTTGGGGATCGCTGGACGAAGATACCAGCATGAGCGGTGGCGGCGGCGGTAGCGATATCTCGGCCGTAATGGTTGATCCCAGTGCCGTGGTCGATCAGTACAACCGTCAGCAACAGCAACAGGCTGATTCCCAACGTGCTGCCGCAGCGCGTCAGAAAAAATCAGAGCAACAGGCTGAAGAGCTTCAGCAGAAACAGGCCGCAGAACAGCAACACCTGAAAGAACTTGAGAAAGAGCGTCTTCAGGCACAGGAAGATGCGAAGCAGCAGGCGCAGGAACAGGCTCAGCAGCAGAAACAAGCCGCTGAACAACAGAAACAAGCGCAGCAGGCTGCCGAGCAGGCGAAAGAACAACAGAAGCAGGCCGAAGCTGCTGCCGCACAGGCGAAAGCTGAAGCGGCAAAAGAAGCGGCTCAGGCGAAGGCCGATGCAGCGAAAGAAGCTGCAAAAGCGCAGGCTGATGCACAGAAAAAAGCCGCAGCCGAAGCGAAGAAACAGGCTGAAGCTGAAGCCGCCGCAGCGGCTGCGGCCGCGAAAAAACAGGCCGAGGCTGACGCGAAGAAAGAAGCGGCTGCTGAGGCGAAGAAACAAGCTGCCGCAGAGGCTAAAGCTCAGGCTGCCGCCGATGCGAAAGCGCAAGCTGATGCAGACGCCAAAGCTGCTTCGGATGCGAAAGCCGCCGCTGCCGCTGAGAAGAAAGCTGAAGCGGCTGCAGCTGCCAAGAAAGCCGCAGCCGATAAGAAAGCGGCCGCTGCCGCTGCCGCAAAAGAATCTGCTGACGCCAATAACTTATTTGACGGGCTGGCCGATTCTAAAAATGCGCCGAAAGGTTCAACAGGCGGTGGGGCTTCTGCTCCGGCAGGTAAAGGAACACAGAAAAAGGCGGGTGCATCCGGTGCCGATATTGCTAACTATGGCAGCCAGATAAAGGCGGCTATTGAGAGCAGATTCTATGACGCGTCATCGTATGCGGGTAAAACCTGTTCGTTGCGCGTTAAAATGAACCCGGATGGCTCGCTTATCAGCGTGTCAGCAGAAGGTGGGGATCCAGCACTTTGTCAGGCAGCGCTTGCCGCGGCCCGACAGGCGAAATTCCCGAAACCGCCTTCTGAAGCAGTCTATGAAGTATTTAAAAATGCTCCGATAGATTTTAAACCGTAGAAAGATGAAAATAATTTCTTTTCAGAATTTTACGATAGATTGCAGGGTGTAATTCTAGTTTTGTATGCGTTGGTTTGTTAAAATTCTGCTAAATTATCGCGGGCAGATACGTCCAGATAAGGGAGATACAATGAAGCAGGCATTTCGAGTAGCGTTCGGCCTTTTGATGATGTGGGCATCTGTAGTACATGCAGAAGTTCGCATTGAAATTACTCAGGGCGTAGATACCGCTCGTCCGATTGGCGTTGTGCCATTCAAATGGGCGGGCCCGGGTACTCCACCTGAAGATGTTGGCGGTATTGTTGCTGCTGACTTACGCAACAGTGGTAAATTTAACCCTATTGATGCATCGCGCATGCCACAACAGCCAACTTCAGCGGCAGAAGTCACACCTGCTGCCTGGACTGCTTTGGGCATCGATGCCGTTGTTATCGGTCAGGTTCAGCCTGCAGCCGATGGCAGCTATGTTGTTTCTTACCAGTTGGTTGACACCTCTGGTGCTCCGGGCACTGTGCTGGCACAAAACCAGTATAAAGTGACCAAACAATGGTTGCGTTATTCTGCCCATACAGCCAGTGATGAAGTTTTCGAAAAACTGACCGGTGTTAAAGGTGCATTCCGCACCCGTATTGCTTACATCGTGCAGACTAACGGCGGCAAATTCCCGTACGAACTGCGTGTAGCGGATTACGATGGTTACAATCAGTTTGTTGTTCACCGTTCACCAGAGCCTCTGATGTCTCCGGCCTGGTCTCCGGACGGTAGCAAACTGGCTTACGTGACCTTCGAAAGTGGTCGTTCAGCGTTGGTTGTACAGACACTGGCAAACAGTGCCATCAAACAGATTGCCTCTTTCCCACGCCACAACGGTGCTCCGGCGTTCTCTCCGGACGGGTCTAAACTGGCATTCGCGTTGTCTAAAGATGGTAGCCTTAACCTGTATGTGATGAACCTGGGTTCAGGTCAGATCTCTCAGGTCACTAATGGCCGTAGCAACAATACTGAACCAACCTGGTTCCCGGACAGCCAGAACCTGGCGTTCACGTCGGATCAGGGCGGTCGTCCTCAGGTATATAAAGTTAATATTAATGGCGGTGCGCCACAGCGTCTGACATGGGAAGGCTCACAGAATCAGGACTCTGACGTCAGTGCAGATGGTAAATTCCTGGTCATGGTGAGCAGCGCCAGCGGTACACAGCACATCGCTAAACAAGATCTGGCAACGGGAGCCGTTCAAACATTGACGGACACGTTCCTGGATGAAACGCCTAGCCTCGCACCAAACGGCACTATGGTTATCTACAGCTCCTCTCAAGGACTGGGTTCTGTATTGCAACTGGTATCGACTGATGGGCGCTTCAAAGCGCGTCTTCCGGCAACTGATGGACAGGTCAAATTCCCTGCCTGGTCGCCGTATCTGTAATGCATAGAAAACTATGTATGGCAAAAAATTATAAAAGGATCGAATAGATGCAACTGAATAAAGTGCTGAAAGGGCTGATGCTGGCATTGCCTGTTCTGGCAGTCGCTGCGTGTAGTTCTCACAAAAACGCGGACAACGACCAATCAGGTATGGGTCTGAACTCTGGCACTGGCGCAGAAAGCGGCAACATGTCTTCTGAAGAGCAAGCTCGTCTGCAGATGCAAGAACTGCAGAAAAACAACATCGTTTACTTTGGCCTGGACAAATACGATGTTTCTTCAGAATTCGCTCAGATGTTAGACGCGCACGCAGCATTCCTGCGTAGCAACCCGTCTTACAAAGTGACTGTAGAAGGTCATGCTGACGAACGTGGTACTCCAGAGTACAACATCGCCCTGGGCGAACGTCGTGCTACTGCTGTTAAAATGTACCTGCAAGGTAAAGGCGTTTCTGCCGACCAGATCTCTATCGTTTCTTACGGTAAAGAAAAACCAGCTGTACTGGGCCATGACGAAGCGGCTTACGCTAAAAACCGTCGTGCCGTACTGGTTTACTAAGAGAATAGTATGAGCAGTAACTTCAGAACTCACCTGTTGAGTCTGTCGTTACTGGTTGGCGTAGCGGTCCCATGGGCCGCTACTGCCCAAGCGCCAATCAGTGATGTCGGCTCAGGCTCGATAGAAGATCGGGTCACCTCTCTGGAGCGTATTTCTAACGCTCACAGCCAGCTATTAACTCAACTCCAGCAACAACTTTCTGATTCCCAACGTGATATGGATACTCTTCGTGGTCAAATCCAGGAGAACCAGTATCAGTTGAGTCAGCTTGCTGATCGTCAGAAGCAGATTTTTAACCAGATGGACAGCCTGAGTCAGGGTGCCGCCGGAGCCGCCAGTACGGGCGCTGCAGCAGCCACTGCCGACGCGTCTGGTAATGCTGCGGCCGCCACGTCTGATGCAGGTGCTGCACAAGCCCCTGCAAGCACAGGCGATGTGAACAGCGACTACAACGCCGCTGTTTCTCTGGCGCTGGAAAAGAAACAGTATGATGAGGCGATCGCTGCCTTTCAGAGTTTCGTAAAAAAATACCCGGATTCTACATACCAGCCTAATGCCAACTATTGGTTAGGCCAGTTGTATTACAACAAGGGTAAAAAAGACGACGCTGCTTATTATTTTGCAGTTGTGGTCAAAAACTATCCGAAGTCTCCAAAAAGTTCTGACGCGATGTTCAAAGTTGGGGTGATTATGCAGGAGAAAGGGCAGGCCGATAAAGCCAAAGCCGTCTATGCGCAGGTCATTAAACAGTACCCAAACACCGACGCGGCAAAACAAGCTCAAAAACGTTTATCTGCGAAGTAGTTCCCCATTCAGGACCGGAAAATGTACATATCGTGCATTTTCTGGGCTTGAGTGTGTGAAAGTCCAGCAGTTAAGCATCTTTGTGAAAATTAAAGTTGCACTGAAAAGTTAAATAAGTAATATATGCCGCCGTTGCCCAGACAACTCCAAACGGCTAACGCTGTTAGAGATTTAGGCAATTTGCAGTAGGTTTAGAAGGGCCGTTAGCTCAGTTGGTAGAGCAGTTGACTTTTAATCAATTGGTCGCTGGTTCGAATCCAGCACGGCCCACCACTTTTAAAGTGTACCCTCTAAACAAACAGGCAAAGTGGCTTGCACACCAACTGCAAGACACAAAGGCAGTCAGAAGTATTCAGGAAGGGCCGTTAGCTCAGTTGGTAGAGCAGTTGACTTTTAATCAATTGGTCGCTGGTTCGAATCCAGCACGGCCCACCACTCTTTAAGTGGATGTATGTAGTGAAGCAGTGATGGATGAGAACCATTGGTTCGAGCCGAGCGAAGCGAGACGACAACGCGCAGCGTTGCCCGCAGGGTGAGGTAGAAGACCGAATCAATCCAGCACGGCCCACCACTCTTTAAGTGGTTAGTCCTGAATAAGTAGTACAAAGCATTTAGATGGGCCGTTAGCTCAGTTGGTAGAGCAGTTGACTTTTAATCAATTGGTCGCTGGTTCGAATCCAGCACGGCCCACCATCTTTAAGTGGATGTATGTAGTGAAGCAGTGATGGATGAGAACCATTGGTTCGAGCCGAGCGAAGCGAGACGACAACGCGCAGCGTTGCCCGCAGGGTGAGGTAGCAGACCGAATCAATCCAGCACAGCCCACCACTTTTAAAGTGAGCCATCTAAATTGCAAAGATGTCTACTTCATCAAATTCAGAAAAAAGCGCCTTTAGGCGCTTTTTTCGCATTCATACCCCTGTATTTCTC